>NZ_JBNNJZ010000041.1:22514-35186 GCF_050270335.1 Streptomyces sp. NPDC059900 | reverse complement strand
GGTCTAGACCCATTCGGCTAAGCGGGGCCGAAACGTGATTTGCGTTGCAAGCAATGAGCGTTGCACGGGGTGCAGCGAAAATCCGGACACCGGGCCCGGAAACGCCACGACGCCCGCCCTGGTCCGGTCGGGGACTAGGCGGGCGTCGCATCAGTTCCGTACGCCGTTGTACGGGACGTACTGGGGGGCGGTACTAGACCATCAGTGAACGGTCCGTCGGCCGGATCGGCGAAGGCAGGTCACTCGCACCGGTGAGGAAGCGGTCCACGCCCTTCGCGGCCGAGCGCCCCTCGGCGATCGCCCAGACGATGAGCGACTGGCCGCGACCCGCGTCACCGGCGACGAACACGCCGGGGACATTCGTCTGGAACTCGGCGTCACGGGCGACGTTCCCGCGCTCGTCGAGGTCCAGGGAGAACTGGTCCACCAGACCGTTCTCGCGGTCCGTGCCGGTGAAGCCCATCGCCAGGGTGACCAGCTGGGCGGGGATCTTGCGCTCCGTGCCCGGCTTCGGGGTCAGCTTGCCGTCGATGAACTCGACCTCGGTGAGGTGCAGGAACTGGACGTTCCCGTCCTCGTCGCCCTCGAAGTGAGTGGTCGAGACGGCGTAGACCCGCTCGCCGCCCTCCTCGTGCGCGGAGGTGACCTTGTAGAGCATGGGGAAGGTCGGCCACGGCTGGTTGGCGTTCCGCTCCTCGCCCGGCCGCGGCATGATCTCCAGCTGCGTGACCGAGGCCGCGCCCTGGCGGTGGGCGGTGCCCACGCAGTCCGCGCCGGTGTCGCCGCCGCCGATGACCACGACGTGCTTGCCCTCGGCGGTGATCGGGGGCGCCACGTAGTCGCCCTCCTGGACCTTGTTGGCCAGCGGCAGGTACTCCATGGCGAAGTGGATGCCGCTGAGCTCACGGCCCGGCACCGGCAGGTCGCGGGAGACGGTGGCGCCCGCGGCGATGACCACGGCGTCGTGCCGCTTGCGCAGCTTCACCGCGTCTATGTCGCGGCCGATCTCCACGCCCGTGCGGAACTTGGTGCCCTCCGCGCGCATCTGCTCGATGCGGCGGTTGATGTGGCGCTTCTCCATCTTGAACTCGGGGATGCCGTAGCGCAGCAGGCCGCCGATGCGGTCGGCGCGCTCGTACACGACGACCGTGTGACCGGCTCGGGTCAGCTGCTGGGCGGCGGCCAGACCGGCCGGGCCCGAGCCGATGACGGCGACGGTCTTGCCGGAGAGGCGGTCGGGCGCCTGGGGCAGCACGTCGTTGGCGTCCCACGCCTTGTCGATGATCGAGACTTCGACGTTCTTGATGGTGACGGCCGGCTGGTTGATGCCGAGCACGCACGCCGACTCACAGGGCGCCGGGCAAAGGCGGCCCGTGAACTCCGGGAAGTTGTTCGTGGCGTGCAGCCGCTCGGAGGCGGCCGACCAGTCCTCGCGGTAGGCGAAGTCGTTCCACTCGGGGATCAGGTTGCCCAGCGGGCAGCCCTGGTGGCAGAACGGGATGCCGCAGTCCATGCAGCGCGACGCCTGCTTGGAGATGATCGGGAGGAGAGAGCCCGGAACGTAGACCTCGTTCCAGTCCTGGACGCGCTCGCCGACCGGGCGGGTCTGCGCGACCTCGCGGCCGTGGTTCAAAAAGCCCTTGGGATCAGCCATTGGTCGCCGCCTCCATCATCTTCTCGGTGATCTCGGTCTCCGAGAGACCGTCTCGCTCGGCGGCGTCCTTGGCGGCGAGCACTGCCTTGTACGTGCTGGGGATGATCCTGCTGAAGCGCTCCACGGCGGAGTCCCACTCGGCGAGCAGCTTCTCGGCGACGGTCGACCCGGTCTCCTCGTGGTGGCGGCGCACGACGTCGTGCAGCCACTTCTTGTCGGAGTCGTCCAGGGCCTCGACGGCGGCCACGTTGCCGGCGTTGACGTTGTCCCGGTCGAGGTCGATGACGTACGCGATGCCGCCGGACATACCGGCCGCGAAGTTGCGGCCCGTCTCGCCGAGGACCACCGCGTGACCGCCGGTCATGTACTCGCAGCCGTGGTCGCCCACGCCCTCGGACACGACCGTCGCGCCGGAGTTGCGGACGCAGAACCGCTCACCCGTGCGACCGCGGAGGAACAGCTCGCCGCCCGTCGCGCCGTACGCGATGGTGTTGCCGGCGATCGTCGAGTACTCGGCGAGGTGGTCGGCGCCGCGGTCCGGGCGGACGACGACGCGGCCGCCGGAGAGGCCCTTGCCGACGTAGTCGTTGGCGTCGCCCTCCAGGCGCAGGGTCACGCCGCGCGGCACGAACGCGCCGAACGACTGGCCCGCCGAGCCGGTGAAGGTGATGTCGATGGTGTCGTCGGGCAGGCCCGCGCCACCGAACTTCTTGGTCACCTCGTGGCCGAGCATGGTGCCGACCGTGCGGTTGATGTTGCGGATCGCGACCTGGGCGCGGACCGGCTGGGCGTCGGTCGCGCTGGGGGCGTTGAGCGCGTCGGCGGCGAGCTTGATCAGCTCGTTGTCGAGCGCCTTCTCCAGGGCGTGGTCCTGGGCCGCGATCTGGTGGCGCACGGCGCCCTCGGGCAGCGACGGCACGTGGAAGAGCGGCTCCAGGTCCAGGCCCTGCGCCTTCCAGTGGGTCACGGCCCGCTCGGTGTCGAGGAGCTCGGCGTGGCCGACGGCCTCCTCGATGGAGCGGAAGCCGAGCTCGGCGAGGATCTCGCGGACCTCTTCGGCGATGAACTCGAAGAAGTTGACGATGTACTCGGCCTTGCCGGAGAAGCGCTCGCGCAGCGCCGGGTTCTGCGTGGCGATGCCGACCGGGCAGGTGTCCAGGTGGCAGACGCGCATCATGACGCAGCCGGAGACGACGAGCGGCGCGGTCGCGAAACCGAACTCCTCGGCGCCGAGCAGCGCGGCGATGACGACGTCACGGCCGGTCTTGAGCTGGCCGTCCGTCTGGACCACGATGCGGTCGCGCAGGCCGTTGAGCAGCAGCGTCTGCTGGGTCTCGGCGAGGCCGAGCTCCCAGGGGCCGCCCGCGTGCTTGAGCGAGGTCAGCGGGGACGCGCCCGTACCGCCGTCGTGGCCGGAGATCAGGACGACGTCCGCGTGTGCCTTGGAGACACCCGCGGCGACCGTGCCGACGCCGACCTCGGAGACCAGCTTCACGTGAATCCGCGCCTGCGGGTTCGCGTTCTTCAGGTCGTGGATCAGCTGGGCCAGGTCCTCGATGGAGTAGATGTCGTGGTGCGGCGGCGGGGAGATCAGGCCCACGCCCGGCGTCGAGTGACGCGTCTTGGCGACCCACGGGTAGACCTTGTGGCCGGGCAGCTGGCCGCCCTCGCCGGGCTTGGCGCCCTGCGCCATCTTGATCTGGATGTCGTCGGCGTTGACCAGGTACTCCGAGGTCACACCGAAGCGGCCGGAGGCGACCTGCTTGATGGACGAGCGGCGCGCCGGGTCGTACAGGCGCTCCGGGTCCTCGCCGCCCTCACCGGTGTTGGACTTGCCGCCCAGCTGGTTCATGGCGATGGCGAGCGTCTCGTGCGCCTCGCGGGAGATCGAGCCGTACGACATGGCACCGGTCGAGAACCGCTTGACGATCTCGGCGGCCGACTCGACCTCGTCGACGGAGATCGACGGGCGGTCCGACTTCATGTTGAACAGGCCGCGCAGCGTCATCAGCCGCTCGGACTGCTCGTTCACGCGGTCCGTGTACTGCTTGAAGATGTCGTAGCGGCGGTTGCGCGTGGAGTGCTGCAGGCGGAAGACCGTCTCCGGGTCGAAGAGGTGCGGCTCGCCCTCGCGGCGCCACTGGTACTCACCGCCTATGTCGAGCGCGCGGTGCGCCGATGCGATGCCGGACGCCGGGTACGCCTTGGCGTGCCGGGCGGCGACCTCCTTGGCGATGACGTCGAGACCGGCGCCGCCGATCTTCGTCGTCGTACCGCTGAAGTACCGCTCCACGAAGGCCTCGTCGAGGCCGACGGCCTCGAAGACCTGCGCGCCGCGGTAGGAGGCGACGGTCGAGATGCCCATCTTGGACATGACCTTCAGGACGCCCTTGCCGAGCGCGTAGATCAGGTTCCGGATTGCCGTCTCGGCCCCGCCGTCCTCGTCGGCGGGCAGGAACGTACCGGCGCGGACGAGGTCCTCGACGGACTCCATCGCGAGGTACGGGTTGACGGCCGCGGCGCCGAAGCCGATGAGGAGGGCCACGTGGTGGACCTCGCGGACGTCGCCCGCCTCGACGAGCAGGCCCACCTGGGTGCGCTGCTTCGTACGGATGAGGTGGTGGTGGACGGCCGCGGTCAGCAGCAGCGAGGGGATCGGCGCGTGCTCGGCGTCGGAGTGCCGGTCGGAGAGCACGATCAGGCGGGCGCCGGCCTCTATGGCGGCGTCGGCCTCGGTGCAGATCTCGTCGATGCGGGCGGCGAGCGCGTCGCCGCCGCCGCTGACGCGGTAGAGGCCGGAGAGAGTCGCGGCCGTCATGCCGGGCATGTCGCCGTCGGCGTTGATGTGGATGAGCTTGGCGAGCTCGTCGTTGTCGATCACCGGGAAGGGCAGCGTGACGCTGCGACACGTCGCGGCGGTCGGCTCCAGGATGTTGCCCTGCGGGCCCAGCGAGGAGTGCAGCGAGGTGACGAGCTCTTCACGGATGGCGTCCAGCGGCGGGTTCGTGACCTGCGCGAACAGCTGCGTGAAGTAGTCGAAGATCAGCCGCGGGCGCTCGGAGAGCGCGGCGATCGGGGTGTCCGTGCCCATGGAGCCGAGCGGCTCGCCGCCGGTCTTGGCCATCGGCGCGAGGATGATGCGCAGCTCTTCCTCGGTGTAGCCGAAGGTCTGCTGGCGGCGCGTGACGGAGGCGTGCGTGTGCACGATGTGCTCGCGCTCGGGCAGGTCGGAGAGCTCGATCTCACCGGCCTCCAGCCACTCCTCGTAAGGCTGCTCGGCGGCGAGGGCGGCCTTGATCTCGTCGTCCTCGACGATGCGGTGCTCGGCGGTGTCCACGAGGAACATCCGGCCGGGCTGGAGCCGGCCCTTCTTGACGACCTTGGCGGGGTCGATGTCGAGGACACCGACCTCGGAGCCGAGGACGACGAGGCCGTCGTCGGTGACCCAGTAGCGCCCCGGACGCAGACCGTTGCGGTCGAGAACGGCGCCGACCTGGGTGCCGTCGGTGAAGGTGACACAGGCCGGACCGTCCCAGGGCTCCATCATCGTGGAGTGGTACTGGTAGAAGGCGCGGCGGGCCGGGTCCATCGAGGCGTGGTTCTCCCACGCCTCGGGGATCATCATCAGGACCGAGTGCGGAAGCGAACGTCCGCCGAGGTGGAGGAGTTCGAGCACCTCGTCGAAGGACGCCGAGTCGGAGGCGTCCGGGGTGCAGATCGGGAAGACCCGGTCCAGCTTGTCGGTGCTGGCCTCGGCGGCGGAGGCGAACAGGCCGGAGGCGAGCTGCGACTCACGCGCCCGCATCCAGTTGCGGTTGCCCTTGACCGTGTTGATCTCGCCGTTGTGCGCGACGAAGCGGTAGGGGTGTGCGAGCGGCCAGCTCGGGAACGTGTTCGTGGAGAAGCGCGAGTGGACGAGCGCGACGGCCGTGGCGAAACGGCGGTCGGACAGGTCGGGGAAGAACGGCTCCAGCTGGCCGGTGGTCAGCATGCCCTTGTAGACGATCGTCCGGGCGGAGAGCGAGGGGAAGTAGGTCCCGGCCTCGCGCTCGGCGCGCTTGCGCAGGACGAAGGCCTTGCGGTCGAGCGCGATGCCGGTGCTCTCGCCGTCGGCCACGAAGATCTGCCGGAAGACCGGCATCGTCGAGCGGGCGGTGGCACCGAGCAGCTCGGGGGCGACGGGCACGTCGCGCCAGCCGAGGACCGTCAGGCCCTCCTGGGATGCGATCGTCTCGATCTGTGAGACGGCGGCGTCGGTGGTGCCCGCGGTGTCGACCGGCAGGAAAGCGATGCCGACGGCGTACGCGCCGGCGTCGGGAAGCGCGAAACCCGCGACCTCGCGCAGGAAGGCGTCCGGGACCTGGAGCAGGATGCCGGCGCCGTCGCCGGAGTCCGGCTCGGAACCGGTGGCACCACGGTGTTCGAGATTGCGCAGTACGGTCAGCGCCTGTTCGACCAGCTCATGGCTGGCTACACCGGTGAGGGTGGCCACGAACCCGACACCACAGGCGTCGTGCTCGTTACGGGGGTCGTACATGCCCTGGGGGGCGGGGCGACCGTCCATGGGCGACCAGGCGTGCGTACGCATTGGCTCTCCCGTCGTCGTCGTGGCATAGGCAAAAAGCGAGGGACGACGTTGGCCCAGGCAAAATTTCGTGCAGGTTACATGATGGAACGCTTCTCGAAAAGCGGATAGCTCATTCCACCATGTGGACACCGCCCATAGGCGTGGGAGCGGCGAGGGGACCACTGCGGACAGATCGATGACCGTAGGCCCGAGAGCGGCACGAGCCTCATTGCCCGCAGCGCTTACGGCTCATGCCCCGTGATTAAGGATTCGAAACCGCCGAGTAACGACTACTTATGCAGGGTCCCGCATAGGACTGCAAGCCTTTATCCTACGGCGGTACCGAACAAGCTGCCCAGGGCGTACGTCACACCCGCCGCCGCGCCGCCGAGCGCCAGCTGCCGCAGACCGCTGAACCACCAGGACCGCGCGGTCACCTTCGCCACCACCGCGCCGCAGGCGAAGAGGCCGACCAGGGCCAGCAGCAGCGCGGGCAGGAACGTGTTCGCGCCCAGCAGGTACGGAAGCACGGGGAGCAGGGCGCCCAGCGCGAAGGCGCCGAAGGAGGAGACCGCGGCGACGGTCGGCGAGGGCAGATCGCCGGGATCGATGCCCAGCTCCTCGCGCGCGTGTATCTCCAGGGCCTGCTCGGGGTCTTTGGACAGCTGCCTGGCGACCTCGCGGGCGAGCTCCGGCTCGACGCCGCGCGACGCGTACAGCTCGGCGAGCTCCTTCTCCTCGTCCGCGGGGTGCTTGCGCAACTCACGCCGCTCGACGTCGAGTTCGGCCTGCACCAGCTCGCGCTGAGAAGCCACCGAGGTGTATTCGCCCGCCGCCATGGAGAAGGCGCCCGCGGCGAGGCCGACCAGGCCCGTGACGACGATGGTCTGCTGCGAGACGGAACCGCCGGCGACACCGGTCATCAGGGCCAGGTTGGACACCAGGCCGTCCATCGCGCCGAAGACGGCGGGGCGCAGCCAGCCGCCGTTCACGTCGCGGTGGGTGTGGTTGTCGCGGTGTGCTTCGTGCAGTGCCGCTTCGGTCTCGATGATCGCCATGGTGGGCCCCCTCAGTGCTTGGACGATCTCGAAAGTACGCGCGAAAAATCGCTCTCGCCAGCAAGGAAGGCCGTACTTACCTGCATGAACAAGCGTCTGTCGAACCGGTGAACGCATGGGTCGGAGGGGTGATGTCGACGGTGCGGATGCTCGTGTCAGGGGTGCCGCGTGGCAGGGATATCCGCAACGTCTCGGCACCATGGAGGCACGGCATGACGAGCTTGACGGGTGTGACAGGAGCGGCCGGAGAGGCCGGAGCGACCGGCGCCGTCGGGGGCAGCGGGGACATCGGGGCCATCGGGGCCATCGGCTTGAGAGAGCGGGCGCGGGGCGCGCTCCTCGGCCTCGCGGTCGGGGACGCGCTTGGGGCGCCCGCCGAGAACATGAAGCCGTCGGAGATCCGCCGCCGTTGGGGCCGCATCACCGGGTACGTGGCCGAGCATCCCGCGGGCACGGACGACACCGAGTACGCGATCTTCTCGGGGCTCCTGCTCGCCCGGCACGGCTCCGAACTCACCGTCGCGCACGTCGAGGCGGCCTGGCACGAGTGGATCGCGGACCTCGACGAGGGCCCGTTCCGGGGCGCGGGCTTCAGCGAACGCGGCACCCTGGAGAACCTGCGCCGCGGTCTCGCGGCGCCCATCTCGGCGCAGCACCGGCACGCGTGGAGCGACGGCCTCGCGATGCGGGCCGCCCCGTTCGGGGTCTTCGCCGCGGGCCGGCCCGCCGAAGCGGCCAGGCTCGTGGCGATCGACGGCTCGGTCAGTCATGACGGCGAGGGCATCTACGGCGGGCAGGCGGTGGCAGCGGGGGTTTCGGCGGCGATGGGCGGGGCGCCGGTGGACGCGGTGGTGGATGCCGCCCTCTCCGTCATCCCGGAGGACTGCTGGACCTCCCGCTCGCTGCGGCGGGCGGTGGCGGTGGCCCACCGGGGCGAGCGCGCGGTCCGCTCCGCGGTGGTGATCGGCGGCTACCCCTGGACGGACCTCGCCCCCGAGGCGGTGGGGCTCGCCTTCGGGGCGTACGCGGCGGCTTGTGGGCACTTCCCGGACGCGGTGCTGACCGCGGTCAACATGGGGCGGGACGCGGATACCACCGCGGCGGTGGCGGGGGCGCTCGCCGGTGCCACCTGCGGTGCCCCGGCGATTCCACCGCCGTGGTCCGCCGCGATCGGCCCGGCGCGGGGCAGCTGCCTGCCGTCGATGCGGGGGCATCACGTACTGGACGTGGCTGACCTGCTCTCTTCTGACCGGGGGGTCTCGTGAGCGCCGACAAGAACGCCGCTTCGCGGCGGATCTCTCCCGCCCACCCACCCGTTCACCCCGCATGTGCCCGCGCCGAAGAGCCTGCTGGGGCCGCAGCCGCTCCCGCTGTGGGCAGGCGTTCCGCAGGGCGATGGGGGTCCCCCCGCTCGAACGAAGCCGAGAGTGGGGGAGGGTGGACACAGCCCCTGACGCCGGGTGCGGATGCAAGAGGCGCCTGCCGAATCGAGGGCCTGCTGCTGGGCCTCGCCGCAGGCGACGCCGCCGGCTGGCCCGCCGCCAGGCACCGAGCGGCCCGCATGCCCGAGTGGACCCGGAGGCTGACCCGCGAGCTGGACACCTTCGCCGAGCAGAACGCCACCACCACCCTCCCCGTCCCCATCGCCCTGAACCAACCCCCCGAACCCCTCCGCCTGGGCCCGTCCGACGACGCCGAATGGGCGGCCTTCACCGCGGAGTCCCTGCTCCGCGCGGCGGACGGCTCTCTGCACCCCCGGCTGCCCCCGGCCCACCGGGTCCACGCAGCCATCGACATCGCCTGGACCACCCTCGCGGGCGACATCGCCGCCGCAGCGGCCCGCGCCCCCGAGGTCGAATCCGCCGTACTCCCCCTGCGCGCCCGCATCTCCGTACGCGCGGGCCTGGGCAACCTCGCCACCGGCCTGCGCCCGCCCGCCACCGGCCACGACAACCCCCATTTCTTCGACGACGCCGCCTGCGTACGCGCCTGCGTCCTCGCCCTGGTCCACCCGGGTGACCCCGAACAGGCCGCCGCACTGGCGGAGTTCGACGCCCGCTACACCCAGGACGGCGACGGCGTGCACGGCGCCCGCGCCATGGCCGCGGCGATCGCGGCGGCGGTCGGCGGCGCGGACGTCGACGCGACCGTGGACGCCGCGCTCGCCCAGCTCCCCGAGCACACCGAGATCGGCCGCAACGCCTGGCACGCCGTCAAACTCGCCCGCACCCAGACGGAGGGCGGCGCCTTCGGCCTCGTCCCGCTCCTGGAACACCAGATCGTCGACCACGTCTACAGCTACGGCATCGCCGCCGCCGAGACCGTGCCGGTCGCCCTCGCCCTGACCACCGCCGCCCGCGGCCGTATCAGCGAGGCGGTGCCCGCCGCCGCCTGCCTCTCCCGCGTCGCCGACTCCGCCCCCGCCCTGGCCGGCGCCCTGACCGGCGCGCTCGGCACCTCCGCCGCCGTCCCCGAGGCCTGGCGCGACGTCTGCCGCACGCTCTCCGGGTGCGCGCTCCCCCGCCTCGCGGGCACCGACCTGGTGAAACTCGCCGGGCAGCTGGCAGCCACGGAACTGACCACTCCGGGAGGACAATTCCGGCATGACGTCACCAATGCCCCGAACGCTGAGCGCCGATCTGGCCCCCGCTGACCTGCCGCTCGCCGAGCGCATCACCGCCTGCCTGGTCGGAGCGGCCGTCGGCGACGCCATGGGCGGCCCGGTCGAGGGCTACTCCCCCGAGCAGATCGCCGAACGGCACGGCGGTCGCGTACACGGCATCGTCGGCCCCTGGAACGGCGACCAGTGGCGCACCGCCCGCCCCATCGCCCCGTACCACAAGGGCGACGGGCACGTCACCGACGACACCTTGATGACGCACGCGCTCATCCGCGTGTACGCGACCGTCCGCGACCACCTGGACGCCTACGCGGTCGCCGACCACCTGGTCCCCGACCTCATGACGACCCCGCGCTGGATCCCGGAGCTGGAGGCGGACGCCATCCCCCTCCAGCGCCTCTTCCTCGCCGAGAAGTGGATCGTCACCCGACTCCACTACGGCCACGTGGACCCGCGCGAGGCGGGCACCGGAAACATCGTCAACTGCGGTGCGGCGATGTACATGGCACCGGTCGGTCTGGTCAACGCGGCGAACCCGAAGGCCGCGTACGCCGAGGCCCTCGACGTCGCGGGCGCGCACCAGTCGTCGTACGGACGTGAGGCGGCAGCGGTCTTCGCGGCGGCGGTGGCGGCGGCGTGCGTGCCGGGCGCGACGCCGACCTCGGTGATCGACACCGCGCTCTGTCTGGCGAAGGACGGCACCCGCGCCGCGATCGAGTCCGTGGTCGAAGTCGCCTCCCACCACCGGGACTTCGAGTCGGCGCTGACCCCGCTGCGCACCGCCGTCACCCCCTTCGACACCGTCGGCCCCGACTACCGCGCCCCGTCGCTCGGCGCCCGCCGCCCCTCCCGCCTGCACTCCATCGAGGAGCTGCCCGTCGCGCTCGGCATGCTCCTGGTGGGCGAGGGCGACTACCGCCACACGGTCCTCGGCTCGGTCAACTACGGCCGTGACTGCGACTCCATCGCGACCATGAGCGGCGCGCTCGCCGGTGCGCTCGGCTCGGAGGCCCCGCCCGAGTGGTCGAAGACGGTCGCGGAGGCGAGCCGCCTGGACCTGCACGCCCCGGCGGCGACGCTCACGGAGGTCACCCGGGAGATCTTCACCCGCGACGTACGGCGCCGCCGCGCCCACGAGTCGGCCTACGCGGCCCTGACGGCCACCCCGTGATCCGCCTCACCTGGGTCCAGCCGGAGGACCTGGTCGGCCACGAACTGCGCCAGGCAGCGGAAGAGGGCAGAGACGTAAGTGCTGCCCGCGCCCGCTGGCTGACGGCAGGCGGCCACCTGGCCCCCGCACGAGCGGGAGCCTCCCCGGCACCGCCCTCCCCGCAGCTGCGGGCCCTGGCCGTACAGCTCATGGACGAACTGTCCGTGCCGCCCCCACCCTTGTGGGAAGCCGCTCCGCAGGTCGCACCCCGCCCTCACCCGCCCGCCCTGCGCAACCGCCTGCACGCCGCCTGGCTGGGCAGAGCCGCGGGCTGCCTCCTGGGCAAACCGGTGGAGAAGCTCCCGCTCGACGGCATCCGAAGCCTCGCCAGAGCAACGGGAAACTGGCCCCTGGCCACCTGGTTCACCGAGAAGGGCCTCCCCCGGGAGCTGCGGGAAGCCCACCCCTGGAACAGGCGCTCCGCACCGACCTCCCTCGCCGAGAACATCGACGGCATGCCCGAGGACGACGACCTCAACTACCCCCTCCTCAACCTCCGCCTCCTCCAACGCCACGGCAGGAACTTCACCACCGCGGACGTGGCCAGGCTCTGGCTGGACGAGCTCCCCGCGGCCCGCACCTTCACCGCCGAACGCATCGCCTACCGCAACCTCCTCAACGGCATCGAACCCCCGCACACGGCCACCCACCACAACCCCTTCCGGGAGTGGATCGGCGCCCTCATCCGCGCCGACGTCCACGGCTGGACGAATCCCGGCGCCCCCACGGCGGCAGCCGCGGGCGCCTGCCGCGACGCGTGCCTGACCCACACCGCCAACGGCGTGTACGGCGCGATGTTCGCGGCAGCCGTCATCGCCGAGGCGGCGGCAGGCACCGGAGACGTCCACCAGTGCCTGCGCACGGGCCTGACCGTCGTACCACCGGACTCCCGCCTGGCCGGCGCGGTCCGCCACGGCATCCGACTGGCCGCCACGACACCGGACTTCGACCAGGTCGTGGACGACCTGCACGCCGCCTACGGCCACCACCACTGGGTCCACGTGATCCCCAACGCGGCTCTCCTGGCCGCCGCCCTCACGCATGCCGACGGCGACTTCACGGGCTCCATCACCCGCGCCGTCTCCGGCGGTTGGGACACCGACTCCAACGGCGCGACCGCGGGCTCGATCGCGGGCCTGCTCGCGGGCCACCCGGACGCGCTGCCCGACCGCTGGACGTCCCCGCTCAAGAACCGCGTCGCCAGCTCCGTCCCCGGCTTCGACGGCATCGGCTTCGACACCCTCGCGGACCTCACCACCGAACTCGCCGAACTTCCCGAACCCGCCCTGGAGAGCCCCCACCCATGACCCATATCGCCGTGCTCGGCAGCACGAACATGGACCTCGTCGCGTACGTCAGCAAGGCGCCGCAGCGCGGAGAGACCGTCACCGGGCGCGAGTTCCGTACGCTCCCCGGCGGCAAGGGCGCCAACCAGGCCGTCGCCGCGGCCCGCGCGGGCGCCGACGCGGTGTCGATGATCGGCGCGGTCGGCGCCGACGCCTTCGGCGCACAGCTGCGCGGCACACTCGACCACTCCGGCGTCGACACGGACCTGCTGCGCAC
>NZ_JBNNJZ010000041.1:0-22504 GCF_050270335.1 Streptomyces sp. NPDC059900 | reverse complement strand
GCACCGTCGACACCGAGGCCACCGGCACCGCGCACATCGTGGTCGACGACGAGGGCGGCAACGCGATCGTCGTCATCCCCGGCGCCAACGCGGCGCTCACCGCGCTCGCCCCCGGCGACGAGGGCCTGATCGCCTCCGCCGACATCCTCCTGCTCCAGCTGGAGATCCCCGTGGAGGGGGTGCTCGCCGCCGCGCGGGCCGCCCGCAGGCACGGTGTGCGCACCATCCTCACCCCGGCCCCGGCACAGCCGCTGCCGGCCGAACTCCTCGACGTCATCGACGTGTTGGTGCCCAACGAACACGAGGCGGCCACCCTCACCGGCCTGACCGACCCGCACGACGCCGCCCGTTCGCTCCTCGCCAGGGTCCCCGAGGTCGTCGTCACGCTCGGCGCGCGCGGCAGCCTGTACGCGACCCGGGACGCCGAGCCGATGCTGGTGGCGGCCCCGCGCGTCACCGCCGTGGACTCCACGGGCGCGGGCGACACGTTCGTCGGCACCCTCGCGGTGGCCCTCGCCGAGGGCGGTTCGCTGCCGGACGCGCTCACCTGGGCGTCGTCGGCAGCCGCGCTCTCCGTGCAGCGCACGGGGGCCTCGTCGTCGATGCCGTTCCGCGCCGAGATCGACGCCCGGGCGAACGGGGGCACGTCATGACCGCGCCCCTGGCCGGTCTGCGCGTCCTGGACCTGGCGACGCTCTTCGCGGGCCCGCTCGCCGCCACCATGCTCGGCGACTTCGGCGCGGAGGTCATCAAGGTCGAGCATCCGCGCAGGCCCGACCCGTCACGGGGGCACGGCCCGTCGAAGGACGGCGTCGGCCTGTGGTGGAAGATCCTCGGCCGCAACAAGCGCACGATGACCCTCGATCTCTCCGCGCCGGGCGGCCGGGAGACCCTGCTGCGCCTCGCCTCGACGGCGGACGTGATCGTCGAGAACTTCCGGCCCGGCACCCTGGAGAAATGGGACCTCGGCTGGGAGGAGCTGAGCGCGGCCAACCCCCGCCTGGTCCTGGCCCGCGTCACGGGCTTCGGCCAGTTCGGCCCGTACTCCCGCCGCCCCGGCTTCGGGACGCTCGCGGAGGCGATGAGCGGCTTCGCCGCGATCACCGGCGAACCGGACGGACCGCCGACCCTGCCGCCCTTCGGGCTCGCCGACTCGATCGCGGGGCTCGCGACGGCGTACGCGGTGATGACGGCGCTCGCGGCCCGCGACCGGACGGGCCGGGGCCAGGTGGTGGACATGGCGATCATCGAGCCGATCCTCACGGTCCTCGGACCGCAGCCCACCTGGTACGACCAGCTCGGCCACGTCCAGCCCCGCACCGGCAACCGCTCCACCAACAACGCGCCCCGCAACACCTACCGCACGGCGGACGGCAGTTGGGTCGCCGTCTCCACGTCGGCCCAGTCGATCGCGGAGCGCGTGATGCGCCTGGTGGGCCGCCCCGAACTGATCGCCGAGCCCTGGTTCGCCTCGGGCGCGGACCGCGCGGCCCACGCGGACGTCCTCGACGGGGCGGTCGGCGCCTGGATCGCCCGGCACACCCGAGCCGAGGTGATCGAGGCCTTCGAGAAGGCGGAGGCGGCGGTCGCTCCCATCCAGGACGTACGTGACGTGATGACCGATCCGCAGTACGCGGCCCTGGACACCGTCACCACCGTCGACGACCCGGAGCTCGGCCCGCTGCGCATGCAGAACGTCCTCTTCCGCCTCTCCGAGACACCCGGCTCGATCGGCTGGGCGGGCCGCCCGCACGGAGCCGACACGGAGGAGGTCCTGACCGAACTGGGCCTGTCCGGCGGCGAGATCGCGGGACTGCGCAAGGAGGGCGCCCTGTGAAGGAAACGCCTCTGACCTGGCTGTACGTTCCGGGCGACCGGCCGGCCGTGGTGGCCAAGGCCCTGCTCGCGGGCGCCGACGTCGTCATCGTGGACCTGGAGGACGCGGTCGGCCCCGACCGCAAGGAATACGCGCGAGCGGCAACGGCCGAGCTGCTGTGCGACATCCCCGCCGTCCCGGTCCAGGTCCGTGTGAACGCCCTGGACGGGCCCCTGGCCGACGCCGACCTGCGGGCGATCGCGCACCTGCCGGGGGTCTCCGGCCTGCGCCTGCCCAAGGTGGCCCGCCCGGCGGACGTCGTCCGCGTCGCGGAGCGCTCGGCCCCCGCGGACGGCGGCGCCCCCGCCCTGCACGCCCTGATCGAATCGGCGCTCGGCCTGGAGCACGCCTTCGCCATCGCCACCGCCCACCCGGCCCTGCACGGGCTTTCCCTCGGCGAGGCGGATCTCCGCGCCGACCTGGGAGTACGTGACGACGCGGGCCTCGACTGGCCCCGCGCCCGCGTGGTGGTGGCCGCCAGAGCCGCGGGCCTGGCACCGCCCGCGCAGTCGGTGTACCCCGACATCCGTGACATCGCGGGCCTGACGGCGTCCTGCGCGCACGGCCGGTCCCTGGGGTTCCTGGGCCGCGCCGCGATCCACCCCCGCCAGCTCCCCGCCATCGAACGCGCCTATCTCCCCACCCCTGAGGAGATCGACCACGCCGAGCAGATCGTCAAGGCGTCCACGACGGACGAAGGCGCCCTGGCCCTGCCGGACGGCACGTTCGTGGACAAGGCCGTGGTGGAGGGCGCGCAGCGGGTACTGGCCCTCGCGCGGCGGCGCCCATAGCGACGGGGCCGCCGGATCGGTGATCCGGCGGCCCCGTCGACGTACGAAGCGTCAGCCCTTCTTGGCGGACCCGGCTCCGTCCTTGTCCTTGTCCTCGGCCTCGGCCTTGGCCTTGTCCTCGACCTTGGCCTTCTCCGCGTCCTTGGCCCCTTCGGCGTCGCCGTCATCCGCGTCGTCGGCGGACTTGGCCGGCGTGGCGCCCTCGCCGTCAGGCGAGTCCGCGGATTCCTCGCCGGCCGGCACGGGCTCGACGATCTCCTCGCGGCCGGGGCGGGTCTTCGCCGAGAGCACGAAGTACACGACGGCGAGCACGAACACCGCGATGGCGGTCCAGACGTTGAGCCGCAGGCCGAGGACGTGGTGAGCGTCGTCAACGCGCATGTACTCGATCCAGCCGCGGCCCGCGCAGTACGAGGCGACGTACAGCGCGAACGCCCGGCCGTGGCCCAGCTTGAAGCGGCGGTCGGCCCAGATGACCAGGAAGCCGACGCCGATGCACCAGAGGGATTCGTAGAGGAACGTCGGGTGATACGTGCCGGGGACCCGGCCGTCCTCCGCCGACGTGATCTTCAGCGCCCACGGCAGATCCGTGGCCTTGCCGTACAGCTCCTGGTTGAACCAGTTGCCCCAGCGGCCGATCGCCTGGGCGAAGGCGATGCCGGGGGCGAGGGCGTCGGCCCAGGCGGGCAGCGGGATGCCGCGCCGGCGGCAGCCGATCCAGGCACCGACCGCGCCGAACGCGATCGCGCCCCAGATACCGAGGCCGCCCTCCCAGATCTTGAAGGCGTCCACCCAGTCACGGCCCTCGCTGAAGTACAGCTGGTAGTCCGTGATCACGTGGTACAGACGCCCGCCGACGAGGCCGAACGGCACGGCCCAGACGGAGATGTCGGCCACGGTGCCTGGCCGGCCCCCGCGAGCGATCCACCGCTTGTTGCCGAGCCAGACGGCGACGAAGACGCCGATGATGATGCAGAACGCGTAGCCGCGCAGCGGAATGGGTCCGAGTTCGACCACTCCGCGCGAGGGGCTGGGAATGAAGGCAAGGTCCATGGCAAGTCCGACGCTATCGTGCCGGGCGGTGCCCGAGGCAACCAGCCCGGCTACGTCTCCATAACAGGAACCCCCGGAGAGGCCCGCGCCCAGGGGTCGGCTAGCCCCTGTTCGCCGCCTCCACCTTGGCCTTCAGCTGCGCCGGGGTCAGCGGCTTCTTCGGGTCGGCGAAGATGTTCTTGCCGTCGAGCAGCACGCTCGGCGTGCCCTGGAGGCCCGCTTCCTGGAAGGCCTGGTTCGACTTGGTGGCCCAGCTGTCGTGCTGTCCGTCGTTCACGCACTTCTTGAAGGAGTCCGTCACGAGCCCGTCCACCTGACCGGCGAGGTCGATCAGCTTGTCGTTCTTGCTGAACGCGTCGTCCGGCTCCGGGGGCTGGTTCTTGAAGAGCACGTCGTGGTACGCGGTGAACTTCCCGGCGTCCTGGGCGCAGGCCGCGGCGTTGGCAGCGCGCAGGGAGCCGCTGCCGCCCATGTTCCCGTCGATGATCGTCGCCAGGTGATACTCGACCTTGAGCTGGCCCTTGTCGGCGAGGGCGTGGATCGTCGAGCGATACCTGTCCTCGAACTGCTTGCAGGCCGGGCAGCGGAAGTCCTCCCAGACGGTGAGGGTGGACTTGGCGGTGTCCTTGCCGACGGGGATGGAGAGCTGATCCTCGCCGTTCGCCCCCTTGGGGGCCGACAAGGGGCCCGAAGTCTTCTTGTCGTCGCCCGAGTTGGCGGCGACCAGACCGGCCACGGCGGCGAGCGCGAGCACGCCCACGACGGCGGCACTCACGATCAACACCCTGCGGCGCTTGTCCCGCCCCTTCTGCCGCTCTCGCTCTTCCGCCAGCCGGTCGCGGGCCGCGCGCTTTCCCTCACGGTTCTTCTCGCTCACACCCGGCCAACGAACCGGGGAGGCACGAGCGTGCCTCCCCGGTCCTAGTCCACCCGTACGAGTTACGCGGCGCCGCGAACTCCCTGCGCGAGGTCGGCGGCGAGCGCACGGACGGCGGCGAGACCCGCCGCCTCGTCGTCGGCGTCCAGCATCCGCTGCACGAAGGCAGAGCCTACGATCACGCCGTCGGCGAAGCCCGCGACCTCGGCGGCCTGCCGGGCGTTGGAGACGCCGAGTCCGACACAGACCGGCAGTTCGGTGGTGGCCTTGGTGCGCCGCACCAGTTCCTGCGCCTGCTCCCCCACGGACTCACGGGTGCCCGTGACGCCCATCAGGGACGCCGCGTAGACGAAGCCCGAACCGGCCGCCGTGATGGTGGCGAGCCGCTCGTCCTTGCTGCTCGGCGCGACGACGAAGACGGTCGCCAGGCCGTGCTTCTCGGCGTGCTCCCTCCACAGGCCCGACTCCTGGACGGGCAGGTCGGGCAGGATGCACCCGGCGCCGCCCGCCTCGGCGAGTTCGGCGGTGAAGCGCTCGACGCCGTAGCGGTCGATCGGATTCCAGTACGTCATGACGAGCACCGGCTTGCCGGTCGCCTCGTACGCCTCGCGCACCGTGCGCATCACGTCGGCGATCTTCAGGCCCGCCTTGAGCGCGATGTCGTCGGCGGTCTGGATGACGGGGCCGTCGAGGACGGGGTCGCTGTGCGGCAGACCGACCTCCACGACATCGGCTCCGCCGTCGAAGACGGCCTTGATGGCCGCGATGCCGCCGTCCACGGTCGGGAACCCGGCCGGGAGGTAGGCGATGAGAGCCGAGCGGCCCTCGGACTTGGCTGCCGCGAGGGTCTCGTCCAGCAGTCGGATGTTGCCGCTCACTTGGCGTCCCCCTCGATCTCCGCGGCGTCGCTGCCCGCGTCCGCCTCGACGGCGGCGTCCGTGTCGTAGAGCCCGAAGTAGCGGGCGGCCGTGTCCATGTCCTTGTCGCCGCGCCCGGACAGGTTGATGACGATCAGCCCGTCCTTGCCCAGCTCCTTGCCGACCTCCAGGGCCCCGGCGAGCGCGTGGGCGCTCTCGATGGCCGGGATGATGCCCTCGGTGCGCGACAGGAGACGCAGGGCCTGCATCGCCGCGTCGTCGGTGACGGCGCGGTACTCGCCGCGGCCGCTGTCCTTGAGGAAGGCGTGCTCGGGGCCGATGCCCGGGTAGTCGAGTCCGGCCGAGATCGAGTAGGGCTCGGTGATCTGCCCTTCCTCGTCCTGGAGGACGTACGACCGCGAGCCGTGCAGGATGCCGGGCTCACCGGCGGTCAGCGTGGCCGCGTGCTCGCCGGTCTCGACGCCGTGGCCCGCGGGCTCGCACCCGACGAGCCGGACTCCGGCGTCCGGGATGAAGGCGTGGAAGAGGCCGATGGCGTTCGAGCCGCCGCCCACACACGCGACGGCCGCGTCGGGCAGGCGTCCGGCGCGCTCCAGGATCTGGCGGCGGGCCTCCACCCCGATGACGCGGTGGAAGTCGCGCACCATGGCTGGGAAGGGGTGCGGGCCCGCCACCGTGCCGAAGAGGTAGTGCGTGCGGTCCACGTTGGCGACCCAGTCGCGGAAGGCCTCGTTGATGGCGTCCTTCAGGGTCCTGCTGCCGGACTTCACGGCGATGACCTCGGCGCCGAGCATGCGCATGCGGGCCACGTTCAGGGCCTGGCGCTCGGTGTCGATCTCGCCCATGTAGATGGTGCATTCGAGGCCGAAGAGCGCGCAGGCGGTGGCGGTGGCCACGCCGTGCTGGCCCGCGCCGGTCTCCGCGATGACGCGGGTCTTGCCCATGCGCTTGGTGAGCAGGGCCTGGCCGAGCACGTTGTTGATCTTGTGCGAGCCGGTGTGGTTCAGGTCCTCGCGCTTGAGGAAGACCCGTGCGCCACCCGCGTGCTCGGCGAACCGGGGCACCTCGGTGAGGCTGCTGGGGCGGCCGGTGTAGTTGACCAGGAGGTCGTCGAGCTCGCGGGCGAACTCGGGGTCGTTCTTGGCCTTGTCGTACTCGACGGCGACCTCGTCGACGGCGGCGACGAGGGCCTCCGGGATGAATTTTCCGCCGAAGGCACCGAAGTATCCCTCGGCGGTGGGGATTTGACCCTCTGGGTCGGGGATGAAGTACTCGCTGGACATGCCTCTACCTCACGTGGCGTGAATGGGTGATCTGCGATGCGATCGACCCCGCCAGGGGCGCGGGGAACTGCGCGGGCAAGCCCCACCGGAGAGTGCCCGTCTGGGCGGGGTGATGCGCAGACGTTGCGTCGGGCCGAGGCCCGCCCGGGGCGGGGCGCGCAGTCCCCCGCGCCCCTGACGGGGCGCTCGGCCATCGCATCCCGTTGACCTGGCCCGGCTCGTCGCCGATGACGTACCGCACCCTGCGACCGTGCACGCGCCGCGCGGGCGCCCGGCAGCCGCGGGGGCGGCAGCCGGGTGCGAGGCGGGCGAAGGCGGTCATCGGGAGGGGTCAGCTCCGCCCGTGCCGCAGGGCCGGGTGCGCGCCCGCGGCGACCAGGTCGGAGACCGCGCCCTTGGGGTCGCGGCCGGTCACCAGGGACTCGCCCACGAGCACCGCGTCGGCGCCCGCGTTGGCGAACGCGATGAGGTCGTGCGGCCCGCGCACACCGGACTCGGCGATCTTGACGACGTCGTCCGGCAGCTCGGGGGCGACCCGCTCGAAGGTGGAGCGGTCGACCTTGAGGGTCTTGAGGTCGCGGTTGTTGACGCCGATGACCCGGGCCCCCGCGTCCACGGCGCGCTCGGCCTCGTCCTCGTCGTGCACCTCGACGATCGGCGTGAGGCCGATCGAATGGGCGCGCTCGATGAGCGACTCCAGGGCGGGCTGCTCCAGGGCGGCCACGATAAGCAGGGCGAGGTCGGCGCCGTACGCCCTGGCCTCCCACAGCTGGTACGAGGTGACGATGAAGTCCTTGCGGAGCACCGGGATGTCGACCTTGGCCCGGACGGCCTCCAGGTCGGCGAGCGAACCGCCGAAGCGGCGCTCCTCGGTGAGCACGGAGATGACGGCGGCGCCGCCCGCCTCGTAGTCCGCGGCGAGGCCCGCCGGGTCGGCGATCGCGGCGAGCGCGCCCTTGGAAGGGCTGGAGCGCTTGACCTCGCAGATGACCTTGACGCCGTCGCCGCGCAGGGCGGCGACCCCGTCCTTGGCCGCAGGAGCCTTCGCCGCGCGCTCCTTGAGCTCGTCGAGGCTGACGCGCGCCTGCCGTTCCGCGAGGTCGGCACGGACTCCGTCGATGATCTCGTCGAGCACACTCACGCGAGCGGCCCCCTTCCCTGACGGTGAAGCTGCTGTTTGAACCTCAAGCCTGTTCGGCTGCCTCATCAGGCATTTCCGATGGTCACTGCGATGGTATCCGCAGGAGGGCGAAGGCCCCGCATCCGGTTGACGCCAGTCCCACGACCTGGACACCTTCCGGGCCTGCGGCCTGCGGTTTCGCCGCACGTCACGGATGCAGCCATGCCCCGAACGGCAGATTGCGCACAAGGGTGAACACGGCAATAAGCACCCCGATCCCGTACAGCTGCGCGCTCCCCAACTCGATCCGCAACCGTCGCCCGCGGGCCGCACGGACCGCCCAGAGGGTCCACACGACCGCGAAGAGGCCGTACCCGGCGACGGCGAGCGCGTTGGCGCCAAGAGCCGTGCCGAGGTCGCCGTGGATGAAGGCGTGGGCGCTGCGCAGTCCGCCGCAGCCGGGGCAGTACACGCCGGTGAGCTGGAGCAGCGGACACGTGGGGTAGTGGCCGGGTTCGTTCGGGTCGACGGCGCCGACGTAGGCGAAGGCGGCGATCACCGAGCCGAGCACGCCGAGGGGTACGGCGAGCCGCCGCAGGGCGGGGCCGACGGCTGGTGCCGCGCTCTGGGGGTCAGCGTCGTCAGCGTCCACCCGATGCATTGTGCCCCTCGTCGCCGGTGGCCGCCCGCAGGGAAACGCGGAAGGAGGCCGTCCCGGCGCCTGCCGGTGCGGCCTCCCGCGTACGACTGTCGGGGCTCAGCCCTCGGAGTGGGCGAGCTGCCCCTTCGGCTGCGGCTGCGTGCGCTTGGCCTGGCCGAGACCCGCGGCGCGCATGATCATGCCGACGACGCCACCGGCGGCGATGATGACCATGCCGGCCCAGAAGCCCAGCGGGTTGGCCAACACCATGAAGGCACCCGATACGCAGAAACCGATGAAGGCGATGATGACACCGGTCCAGGCGGCCGGGGTGTGTCCGTGGCTGCTGCCCGACATGGCTTGCTCCTCGTTGCTGTGTGCGTGGTGGTGATGCATGAGGTGGTGCATGGGGTGAGCCGAACGCTCACCGCTCCCATTGTCCCGCACACGCGCGCGTGCCCGAGCCCGGGGTCATGCCTCGCGCGTGGGGTCCTCGCCGCGGTCGAGCGCCTTCCACAGGTCCTCGGGCCGGTCCGGGTCCACTTTCGGGGGCGCCTTGCGCGGACGCGGGGCGCCGTCGCGTTCGTAGCGTCCCGACATGGCGGGCCAGCCCTTTCCGTACGTGAGGGCGAGCAGTCCGGCGATCAGGATCAGCGCGCCCGCCGCCGCGGCCGCGTACGGCCAGGCGGTGTGGCTGAGATCACCGATGGTGGCGGCGGCGTCGCCGGAGGCCTCGGCGGCCTTCTCGTCGAGCGCGCTGCTGTCGTTCGCGGCGAGGAGGGCGGCGGCCACGGTGCCCGCGCCGCTCAGCGCGAGCACCAGCGAGACCAGCATCCGCCCGGCCCTGCGGACGGCGAAGACGGCGACGAGCGAGGCGAGGCCCACTATCGCCAGGGCCGCGGGCACGCCCGTGACGTCGCTGCCCGTGGCGCTCAGCGGCAGTTCGCCGCCCGCGACCGAAGCGGTGCCCTTCGCCCACGTCTGGCGGGAGGCGAGCAGCGCGAGGGCCGCGCCGACTGCGCCGGACAGCAGGGCCACGGCGATGCTGCGCCGACCGCTGCGCTGGGCCCGGGTCTCGGGCTCGGCGGCGGTCTCGGCGGCACCATCGGGATCAGCGGCCCGGGTGCGGGGCGGAGGTACGGCAGAAGTCACCCCTCCACTATCCCTCACGGCCGTCGGGGCGCCGCAGCCGGTTCGCCGTGTGGACGGCGCGCAGGACGGCCGCCGCCTTGTTGCGGCACTCGGTGTCCTCGGCCACCGGGTCGGAGTCGGCGACGACCCCCGCCCCGGCCTGCACATATGCCGTGCCCTCGCGCAGCAGGGCGGTGCGGATGGCGATGGCGGTGTCGGAGTCGCCCGCGAAGTCGAGATATCCGACACAGCCGCCGTACAGACCGCGCCGGGAGGGTTCGAGCTCGTCGATGATCTGCATCGCGCGGGGCTTGGGGGCGCCGGAGAGGGTGCCCGCGGGGAAGCAGGCGGTGAGCACGTCGAAGGCGGTGCGGCCCTCGGCGACCTGTCCGGTGACCGTCGACACGATGTGCATGACGTGGGAGTACCGCTCGATGGACATGAAGTCGACGACCTCGACCGAGCCGGGTTCGCAGACCCGCCCCAGGTCGTTGCGGCCCAGGTCGACCAGCATCAGGTGCTCGGCACGCTCCTTGGGGTCGGCGAGCAGTTCGTCGGCGAGCGCCTGGTCCTCCTGCGGGGTCGCGCCGCGCGGCCGGGTGCCCGCGATGGGGTGCACCATGGCGCGCCCGTCCTCGACCTTGACGAGGGCCTCGGGCGACGAGCCGACGACGTCGAACCCGTCGAAGCGGAAGAGGTACATGTACGGCGACGGGTTGGTGGCCCGCAGCACGCGGTAGACGTCGAGGGCGCTCGCGTCGCAGGGGGTCTCGAAGCGCTGGGAGGGGACGACCTGGAAGGCCTCGCCCGCGCGGATGCGCTCCTTGATGTCCTCGACGGCTTCCTGGTACTGCTCGCCGCCCCACAGCGCGGTGTACGGCGGGAGCTCCGAGGGCGGCAGGGCGGCCGGGGGCTGGGAGACGGCCCGCGACAGGTCGGCCTCCATGGCGTCGAGGCGCGCGACCGCGTCGGCGTACGCCTCGTCGACGCCGGTCTCCAGGTCGTTGTGGTTGATCGCGTTGGCGATCAGGAGGACGGACCCGTCCCAGTGGTCGAGGACGGCGAGATCGCTGGTGAGCAGCATCGTCAGCTCGGGCAGCTTGAGGTCGTCGCGCTCGCCGGGGCCGATCTTCTCCAGGCGGCGCACGATGTCGTAGCCGAGGTAGCCGACCATGCCTCCCGTGAAGGGCGGCATCCCCGAGGCCAGGTCGTGCGGTGTGTGCAGGGCCTGGACGGTGGCGCGCAGGGCTTCGAGCGGGTCGCCGGACGTTGGGACGCCGACGGGCGGGGTGCCCAGCCAGTGGGCCTCGCCGTCACGGGTGGTGAGGGTGGCGGCGCTGCGGACGCCGACGAAGGAGTAGCGGGACCAGGAGCGGCCGTTCTCCGCGGACTCCAGGAGGAACGTGCCGGGCCGCTCGGCTGCGAGCTTGCGGTAGAGGCCGACCGGGGTGTCGCCGTCCGCGAGGAGCTTGCGGCTGACGGGGATCACTCGGCGGTCGCTCGCGAGCTTGCGGAAGGTCTCGAGATCCATGGGAGGAGCTTACGGCCGTGCGGGTGGCGGACGGTGTTGCGGCCCGGCAGGCGGGACGGTCTGCCACTACAACGGGACGATGACCAACCGCCGTACGCTGTCCGCCCTTGCCCTCGTCCTCGCCTCGACCGCGTTCGGGGCCGCCGCCCCCGAGCCCGTGGTGTGGCCCGCCCCCAAGGACGTACCCGAGCGGGTCCGGGCCGCGGGCCTGGAGATGCTCGACTCCGAGGCGATGGACATGCACATCCACACCACCCTGAAGGTGTACTCGGGCGGCAGCCCCGTCACCGTCCCCGCGGACATCGGCATCGACCGCTCGGGCCCCAAGCCCCGCTACAGCCCGCTGCACACGCACGACACCACCGGCACCCTGCACGTGGAGTCGGAGGAGTGGCGGGACTTCACCCTGGGCCAGTTCATGACCGAGTGGGGTGTGAGCGCCGTACGGGAGAAGTGCCGCGCCGATGTCGGCGGGCAGGCCAGGGCCGGCGATCCGTCCCGCATCGTGCTGCGGGACGGCGAGACGATCACCCTTCGGTGCCGGTGAAGGTGACCGCGAGGGAGTCGGAGTCGAAGCACGTGCGCGTGCCGGTGTGACAGGCGGGGCCGATCTGGTCGACCTGGACCAGGACGGTGTCCGCGTCGCAGTCGAGGGCCACGGACTTCACGTACTGGAAGTGGCCGGAGGTGTCTCCCTTGACCCAGTACTCCTGGCGGCTGCGCGACCAGTACGTGCAGCGGCCCGTGGTGAGGGTGCGGTGCAGCGCCTCGTCGTCCATCCAGCCCAGCATCAGGACCTCGCCGGTGTCGTACTGCTGGGCGATGGCGGGGACGAGTCCGTCGGCGGCGCGCTTGAGGCGGGCGGCGATGCCGGGATCGAGGCTGCTGGGCGGGGGTGTGGCGGTCATGGGCCCATTGTGCCGCGCGCCGGGTGCCCGCAGGGCCGTGTCCACTGGGCGGACGGGGTACCGGGTCGTACGCTGGGGCGTATGTCGACCCATGCCAAGCGTGAACGACTCCTTCTCGCCGATCTGTTGGAGGCCGGGGGCCCTGATGCCCCCACCCTCTGCGAGGGCTGGAACACCCGTGACCTCGCGGCCCATGTGGTGGTCCGCGAGCGCCGCGCGGACGCCGCGGGCGGGCTGCTGATCAAGCAGCTCGCCGCGCGCCTGGAGCGTGTGCAGGCCGAGTTCGCCGCGAAGCCCTACGAGGAACTGATCCAGCTCATCAGGACGGGACCGCCGCGCTTCTCGCCCTTCTCCCTCAAGCAGATCGACGAGGCGTCGAACGCCGTCGAGTTCTACATCCACACCGAGGACGTACGCCGCGCCCGGCCCGACTGGACGCCGCGCGAACTCGACCCGGTCTTCGCGGACGCGCTGTGGTCCCGCCTGGAGCGGATGGCCCGCCTGGTGGGCCGCAAGGCTCCGGTGGGCGTGGTCCTGCGGCGCCCGGACGGCCAGACGGCCGTGGCGCACCGCGGCACTCCCGTGGTGACGGTGACCGGTGAGCCTTCCGAGCTGCTGATGTACGCGTACGGGCGGCAGGACGCGGCCGACGTCGAGCTGGACGGCGACAAGGACGCCATCGCCCGGCTGCACGAGACGAAGCAACTGGGCATCTGAGGACTCCGATGATCAAGATCGCCATGACCGGCGTGTACGTCGACGACGTGGCCAGAGCCCACGCCTTCTATACGGACGTGCTCGGCTTCGAGACCCGCCACCACGTGGACATGATGGCCGGCCAGGTCTTCGTGACCGTGGGGGCGGCGGGCGGTCACGGCGATGTGGAGTTGCTGCTGGAGCCGGGCGAGGGCCCCATCGCGGAGCCCTACCGCAAGGCACTGCACGAGGCGGGCATCCCGTGCATCGTCTTCGGGGTCGACGATGTCCGGGCCGAGTACGAGCGCCTCACGGGGCTCGGCGTCCGGTTCACGCAGGGGCCCGAGGAGCAGGGGCCGGTGATCACCGCGGTGCTGGATGACTCGGTGGGGAACTTGGTGCAGCTGATGCAGGACGCGTCCGCTGGGTAGGAGCGGGCTCTAGCTCGGCAGTTCGGCGCGGCGCAGGGCGCGGGAGCAGAGCCCGAGCACCCCGCCCGCCGCGCTCACCGCCGCGCTGACGGCGAAGACCGGCCCGGCGCCCCAGACGCCGATCGCCGCGCCGACGACGGGGTACGAGACGGGGGCGACACCCACCGTGAAGAGGGTGGCCACCGAGGTGACGCGGCCCAGGTAGGCGGGGTCGGTGACCGTCTGCAGCAGGGCGGCGATCAGCGCGCCGCCGAGCCCGGTGCACAGGCCGACGCAGAGTCCGGCCACCGCCGCGAGGGCGACCGAGGGGGCAAAGGCGATCGCACCCAGCGCGACGGAGCCCACGACCACTCCCCACGCCTGGACGGCTCCGGCCCGTGCGACACGCCCCCGCACCGCGAGCAGCAGCGCGGCGGCCCCGGCACCGACCCCGAAGCCCCCGATGATCCACGCCATGCCGGCGGCTCCCCAGCCCCGCTGGTCGGCCAGGAGCACGACGCCGATGTTGGCCGGTCCGGAGAACCCGAGCTCCATCACCCCGGCCACCAGGAGCAACGGCGCGAGCACCCGGTGCCCGCGGATGTACGCGAGGCCGTCCACGAGCTGATGCCCGGCGCTCCCGCCCGACCGCGCCTCCTCGTCCGGGGCGAGTTGCCGGACGCGTACCGCCATCAGCAGCACCAGTGAACCGGCGAAGAGCAGACCCGCCGCTCCGAACCCGGCCGCGGGCCCGCCCACCGCCACCGCGAGGCCGCCCAGCGGTGCGGCGGCGACCGTGGCCACCCGCTGCGCGAACCCCCGCATGCCCTGCACCCGACCGAGCTGACCCGGCGTGGTGATGCGTGCGGGCAGGGCTCCGACGCTCGGCAGGAACAGTGCGTCCACGGCACCGAAGACCAAGGCGACGGGGATCAGGAGCCAGATCCCGGGAGTGGTCACCAGAAGCAGCACGGCAACGGCGAGGATCACCGCGCAGCGCACCGCGTCGCTGCCGATGACGACCCTGCGGGGCCCGAACCGGTCGGCGATCACGCCTCCGCCGAGCATGAGCGCGGCACGCGGCAGGGAGCCGACGGCCAGGACGAGCCCCGCCTGTGCGGGGCTGCCGCTGCGGGTGGCCGCCCACGAGAGCGCCACGAAGTAGATGCTGTCGCCGACCATCGACGCGGTGTACGCGCTGAGCCAGCGCAGCACATTGCCGTCCCGGTGCGCGGGCTTCTCGGAGCCGGAGTCCCCTAACGGGGCCATGCGTATACGGGTGGTGGACATCGCGGAACGCCCTCTCAGAGCCGGAAGGGGAAGCTGGCCAGGTGGACGGCGACGTTCTCGCGCCCCTCGGTGTCGCCCGCCGCCTCGGCGGCCTTGCCCTGTTCCTCGTACGTCCTGACCAGGGCGTGGATCTCGGCGTTGAGCCGCTTCAGCTCGGCGGGGTTCAGCCGGGCGAGGAAGTCCGACTGGTCGGCCGCCAGACGCCACTCGGCGCCCCACGCCTCCTGCTGGTCCAGGTAGGCCTCGTACTGCTCCTGACGGTAAGTGATCAGGCTGCGTACGACGGCCGCGTGCGTGGCCGCCCCCTCCGGGGTGTCCCTGAAGTCCTCGTGCCTGAAGCTCAGGGTGTCCTGCGCGGCCTGCCACCACCGCTCCCGCGCGTCCTCGCTCTGTACGTCGGCCTCCTCGATGAGGCCGTGCTCCGCGAGCTTGCGCAGGTGGTAGCTGACGAGCGAGACCGCCTCGTCGACCTGCGAGGCCAGTTGCGAGGCCGTCGAAGGGCCCGAGACCCGCAGCGTGCCGTAGACCCGCAGACGCAGCGGGTGCCCCAGCGCCTTGAGCGTGCCGAGGTCGGTGATGCGGCGGGGCTCGCCGGGCCCGGGGCCGGGCTGCTTGTCGTCCATGACCTCCACCGTAAATAGGAAAGAAAACTTGCGCAATATTAATTGCGCAAGTTTTCTTTCCTATCTCCACCGCAGAAAGCCCTGGCCACCGGGTGGCCAGGGCTCAAGCGCAGAAAGGGACCGCCTCAGCGCACGGGGTGTCCCGCCCCCCGCAGCGTGTCCTTCACCTCGCCGATCCGCAGATCCCCGAAGTGGAAGACCGACGCGGCCAGCACCGCGTCCGCGCCCGCGTCGATCGCCGGCGGGAAGTGATCGAGCCCGCCCGCACCGCCGGACGCGATGACCGGGACGGTCACGTGCCGGCGGACCGCCGCGATCATCTCGATGTCGTAGCCGTCCTTCGTGCCGTCCGCGTCCATCGAGTTGAGCAGGATCTCCCCCGCGCCCAGCTCGGCGGCCCGGTGCGCCCATTCGACGGCGTCGATCCCGGCGGACTTGCGGCCGCCGTGGGTCGTGACCTCGAAGGAGCCGTCGGGCGTGCGCCGGGCGTCGACCGACAGGACGAGCACCTGGCGGCCGAACCGCTCCGCGATCTCGCGGATCAGCTCGGGGCGCGCGATGGCGGCCGTGTTCACGCCCACCTTGTCCGCGCCCGCCCGCAGGAGCTTGTCGACGTCCTCGGCGGTACGGACGCCGCCGCCCACCGTGAGCGGGATGAAGACCTGCTCGGCGGTGCGCCGGACCACGTCGTAGGTGGTCTCGCGGTTGCCGGACGACGCGGTGATGTCCAGGAAGGTGAGCTCGTCGGCGCCCTCGGCGTCGTACACCTTGGCCATCTCGACAGGGTCGCCCGCGTCGCGCAGGTTCTGGAAGTTGACGCCCTTGACGACGCGGCCGTTGTCCACGTCCAGGCAGGGGATGACTCGTACGGCCAGGGTCATGAGTTCTCCGCTCCCCCGGCTGCCGGGGCTCCCCGGTACGCCTCGACCTCGACCTCGACGACCAGGCTGGGGTCGATGAAGCCGGAGACGATGAGCATCGACGCGGCGGGACGGACGTCGTCGAAGAGCTCCTTGTGGGCCCGGCCGACCTCCTCCACGTCGCGCGCGTGGGTCAGGTACATGCGGGTGCGCACGACGTGCTCGCGGCCCAGGCCCAGCTTCTTCAGGGCCTCGACGGCGACGTGGAAGGCGTTGGCCGCCTGCTCGTAGGGCGTTCCGGCGTCTATGGTGCCGTTCACCACCGACGTGCAGCCCGACACCAGTACGAGGCCGTTGGGCAGCTCGACGGCGCGGGAGTAGCCGATGGCCTCCTCCCACGGTCCGCCCGAGCTCACCCTGCGGACGACGTCGCTCATGACGCCGCCACCGCGGCCAGGGCCTCTTCGAGCGTGAAGGCCTTCGCGTACAGGGCCTTGCCGACGATGGAGCCCTCGACGCCCTGCGGGACGAGTTCGGCGATGGCGCGCAGGTCGTCGAGCGAGGAGACGCCGCCGGAGGCGACGACCGGGCGGTCGGTGGCCGCGCAGACGTTCTTCAGGAGCTCCAGGTTCGGGCCCTGGAGCGTGCCGTCCTTGGCGATGTCGGTGACGACATAGCGGGCGCAGCCCTCGGAGTCGAGGCGCGCCAGGGTCTCGTACAGGTCGCCGCCGTCGCGCGTCCAGCCGCGGCCGCGCAGGGTGGTGCCGCGGACGTCGAGGCCGACGGCGATCTTGTCGCCGTGCGACGCGATGATCTTGGCGACCCACTCCGGGGTCTCCAGGGCGGCCGTACCGAGGTTCACGCGCGTGCAGCCGGTGGCGAGCGCGGCCTCCAGGGACGCGTCGTCGCGGATGCCGCCGGACAGCTCGACCTTGATGTCCATGGCGCCGGCGACCTCGGCGATCAGGGCGCGGTTGTCGCCGGTGCCGAACGCGGCGTCGAGGTCGACCAGGTGCAGCCACTCGGCGCCCGACCGCTGCCAGGAGAGGGCGGCCTCCAGCGGGGAGCCGTAGGAGGTCTCAGAGCCGGACTCGCCATGGACGAGGCGTACGGCCTGGCCGTCGCGGACGTCGACGGCGGGAAGGAGTTCGAGCTTGCTCACAGAGGTCCCTGACATTCCTAGAGGGTTCCGATCCAGTTGGAGAGGAGCTGGGCGCCGGCGTCGCCGGACTTCTCGGGGTGGAACTGCGTGGCCCACAGGGCGCCGTTCTCGACGGCCGCCACGAAGGGCTCGCCGTGCGTGGTCCAGGCGACCTTGGGCGCGCGGAAGGCGGGGTTGCCGACCTCGAAGTCCCAGTGGTGCACGGCGTACGAGTGCACGAAGTAGTAGCGGGCTTCGGCGTCGAGGCCCGCGAACAGCTGGGAGCCCTCGGGTGCCTCGACCGTGTTCCAGCCCATGTGCGGCACGATGTCGGCCTTCAGCGGCTCGACGGTGCCGGGCCACTCGTCGAGGCCCTCGGTCTCCACGTCGTGCTCGATGCCGCGCGCGAAGAGGATCTGCATGCCGACGCAGATGCCCATCACGGGACGGCCGCCCGCGAGCCTGCGGCCCACGATCCAGTCGCCGCGCGCCTCCTTGAGCCCCTGCATGCAGGCGGCGAAGGCGCCGACGCCGGGGACGAGGAGGCCGTCGGCGGCCATGGCCTTGTCGTAGTCACGGGTGATCTCGACGTCCGCGCCCGCGCGCGCGAGGGCGCGTTCGGCGGAGCGGACGTTCCCGAAGCCGTAGTCGAAGACGACGACCTTCTTGGGAGCGGTCATACGTGGATCAGCTCCCCTCAGTTCCAGTAGTCGAGCCGCAGGATCCCCGCGACGAGGCACATGGCCGCGCCGATGGAGAGCAGCGCGATCAGGCTTTTCGGCATCCCCTGCTTGACGAAGGAGATGATGCCGCCGATCAGGAAGAGACCGACGACGATCAGAATCGTGTTGAGGCCGGTCATTGCTTTACAGCGCGCCCTTCGTGGAGGGGAGGATCCCGGCGGCGCGCGGGTCACGCTCGGAGGCGTAACGCAGCGCGCGGGCCAGGGCCTTGAACTGGCACTCCACGATGTGGTGGGCGTTGCGGCCGTAGGGCACGTGCACGTGCAGGGCGATCTGGGCCTGCGCGACGAAGGACTCCAGGATGTGCCGGGTCATCGTCGTGTCGTACGTGCCGATCATCGGCGCCATGGTCTCGGGCTCGGTGTGCACGAGGTAGGGGCGGCCGCTGAGGTCGACGGTCACCTGGGCGAGCGACTCGTCGAGCGGGACCGTGCAGTTGCCGAAGCGGTAGATGCCGACCTTGTCGCCGAGCGCCTGCTTGAAGGCGGCGCCGAGCGCGAGGGCGGTGTCCTCGATGGTGTGGTGGGTGTCGATGTGCAGGTCGCCCTCGGTCTTGACCGTGAGGTCGAAGAGGCCGTGGCGGCCGAGCTGGTCGAGCATGTGGTCGTAGAAACCGACGCCCGTCGACACCTCGACCTTGCCGGTGCCGTCGAGATCGATCTCGACGAGGACCGAGGTCTCCTTGGTGGTCCGTTCGACCCGTCCAACCCGGCTCATGCCTGCTGCTCCTTCTTCAGTTCGCGTACCGCATCGAGGAACGCGTCGTTCTCTTCGGGGGTTCCTGCGGTGACCCGCAGCCAGCCCGGTACTCCGTTGTCCCGGACCAGGACACCCCGGTCGAGGATCCGCTGCCAGACCGCGTGGGCGGCCCCTTCGCCCTCGAACCGCCCGAACTGGACGAAGTTGGCGTCGGAGTCGGTCACTTCATAGCCGATCGCACGCAGCTCGCCCACCAGGCGGTCGCGCTCCTGCTTCAGCTGCTCGACGTACTTCAGGAGCGTGTCGGTGTGCTCCAGGGCGGCGAGCGCCGTGGCCTGCGTGACGGCCGAGAGGTGGTACGGCAGGCGTACGAGCTGTACGGCGTCTACGACCGCGGGGTCGGCGGCGAGGTAGCCGAGGCGCAGCCCGGCCGCGCCGAAGGCCTTCGACATGGTGCGGGAGACGACGAGGTTCGGCCGTCCCGCGAGCAGCGGGAGCAGCGAGTCGCCGTGGCTGAACTCGACGTACGCCTCGTCGACCACGACCATCGACGGCTTCGCGGCCTGCGCGGCTTCGTAGAGCGCGAGGACCGTTTCGGCCGGGACGGCGTTGCCCGTGGGGTTGTTGGGCGTGGTGACGAAGACGACGTCGGGCCGGTTGTCGGTGATGGCCTTCGCCGCCGCGTCGGCGTCGATCGTGAAGTCCTCGCCGCGGGGCCCGGAGATCCAGCCCGTGCCGGTGCCGCGCGCGATGAGGCCGTGCATCGAGTACGAGGGCTCGAAACCGATGGCGGTGCGGCCCGGCCCGCCGAAGGTCTGGAGCAGCTGCTGGATGACTTCGTTCGAGCCGTTGGCCGCCCAGACGTTGGCGAGGGAGACCTCGTGGCCGCCGGTGCGCGTGAGGTAGCGGGCGAGCTCCGTGCGCAGCTCGACGGCGTCCCGGTCGGGGTAGCGGTTGAGGTCGCGGGCCGCCTCGCGGACCCGCTCGGCGATGCGCTCGACCAGTGCGTCGGGCAGGGGGTACGGGTTCTCGTTCGTGTTCAGGCGTACGGGAACGTCGAGCTGGGGCGCGCCGTAGGGGGACTTGCCGCGCAGTTCGTCGCGTACGGGGAGGTCGTCGATCCGGACGTTCACTGGGTGGGTACCTTCCATCCGAACCGCGCCTTGACCGCCGCACCGTGCGCGGGCAGGTCCTCGGCCTCCGCCAGCGTCACCACGTGGTGGGCGACGTCGGCGAGCGCGTCGCGGGAGTAGTCGACGATGTGGATGCCGCGCAGGAACGACTGGACCGAGAGGCCCGAGGAGTGGCAGGCGCAGCCGCCCGTCGGCAGGACGTGGTTGGAACCGGCGCAGTAGTCGCCCAGCGAGACGGGCGCCCAGGGGCCGACGAAGATCGCGCCCGCGTTCTTCACCCGGTCCGCGACGGCCGCGGCGTCCGCGGTCTGGATCTCCAGGTGCTCGGCGCCGTACGCGTCGACGACGCGCAGGCCCTCCTCCAGGCCGTCGACCAGGACGATCGCGGACTGCCTGCCCGCGAGGGCGGGGGCGATCCGGTCCTCGACGTGCTTGGTCGCCGCGACCTGCGGTTCGAGCTCCTTGACCACGGCGTCGGCCAGCGCGATGGAGTCGGTGACGAGCACGGCGGCGGCGAGCGGGTCGTGCTCGGCCTGGCTGATCAGGTCGGAGGCGACGTGCACGGCGTCGGCCGTGTCGTCGGCGAGGACCGCGATCTCGGTCGGTCCTGCCTCGGTGTCGATGCCGATGCGCCCGGTGAAGTAGCGCTTGGCCGCGGCGACCCAGATGTTGCCGGGGCCCGTGACCATGTTCGCGGGGGCGCAGGTCTCGGTGCCGTACGCGAACATCGCGACGGCCTGTGCGCCGCCGACCGCGTACACCTCGTCGATGCCCAGGAGGGCGCAGGCTGCGAGGATCGTCGGGTGCGGAAGACCCCCGAAGTCCTTCTGCGGCGGGGACGCGAGGGCCATCGACCCGACGCCCGCTTCCTGCGCCGGGACCGCATTCATGATCACGGAGGAGGGGTAGACGGACCGGCCGCCCGGCGCGTAGAGCCCGACGCGCTCGACCGGCACCCACTTCTCGGTGACCGTGCCGCCGGGCACGACCTGCGTGGTGTGCGGGGCACGGCGCTGCTCGGCGTGGACGATGCGGGCGCGCCTGATCGACTCTTCGAGCGCCTCGCGGACGACGGGGTCGAGACCGGCCAGGGCCTCGGCGATGGCGGCCGCGGGGACGCGGACCTGCGCCAGGCGTACTCCGTCGAACTTTTCCGCGTACTCGATCAGCGCCGCGTCGCCACGATGATGCACGTCCTCGCAGATGGGCCGCACCTTCTCCAGGGCGGCCGCGACGTCGAAGTCGGCACGGGGCAGCAGGGCGCGCAGGGCGGGACCCTCGGGGAGGGCGTCGCCGCGCAGATCGATTCGGGAGATCACGTGCCCAATTCTCTCAGACCAGGTTTGCGGGCCGGACGCCCGTATCACTGGCTGATATAGATCCCGGAAGACCACGTTCACCACTAGCGTTCAGCCCGTCACCGAACGGGCATGAAACAGGTGTACGAGACAGCGGCACATCGCATACGGGATTGCGGTACGGGATCGCGGTACGGGGAGGACAACAGCAGTGGTCGACGACACCGGCATCGGTGACCCGCCGGACGGACTGACCGCCGCCGAGATCGGCATGTGGCAGGCCTTCCGCAACGGCAGCGTCTACGACCTCCGGTCGGGGGACGCGATGGCGGACGATCCGCACGGCGGCCACCCCTGGGGCCCGGAACGCAGTGTGCGCGCGCGCATCGTGTGCTGGCTGCTCCTGGAGGGCCCGCCCGCCCTCTCGGGCCGGGTCTCGTCGCTGAAGCTCTCGGGCCTCCAGATCACGGACGTACTCGACCTGGCGGGCGGCGAGATCCTTCCCTACGCCGAGCTGAAGCACTGCCGCTTCGAGAAGGAGATCCTGGTCCCCGAGGCCAAGTTCACCACCCTGCGCCTGGTCAACTGCTCGATCCCGCGCGTGGAGGCGGCCCGCGTGCACACGGAGGGCGACCTGCATCTGCCGCGCTGCCGGATCCACAACGGCATGCGGCTCACGGACGCCCAGATCGGCACCGACCTCCTCATCAACCAGGCGGTGATCTACCGCGACCGGCGCGGCAACTCGATCATGGGCGACGGGCTCTCGGTCGGGCAGGACCTCCAGGCCGAGATGATGGAGTCGCACGGCCAGCTGAGCCTGCGCGGCGCGAAGATCGGCGTCTCCTTCAGCCTGCGGGGCAGCAAGCTCGCCAATCCGTACGGGCAGCGGGCGCTCAACGCCCCGCAGATGACGGTGGAACGCACGCTGTACATGACGCCCGCCGCGCTCGGCGATCCCCCCATGACCAGCGGCATGACTCCCCCGCGCGGCACCAGGGTCCAGCGCTTCGAGTGCCAGGGCGGCATAAGGCTCGACGACGGCCGCTTCGGGGACGCGGTCGACCTGGCCCAGGCGCGCTTCACCCTGGAGAACGACCAGGAGGTCTCACTGCGCCGAGTCCAGACCCCCGAGCTGCGCTTCCTGGGCGAGGCACCGCAGCGCGGCAAGGTCATCCTGTCCGGCATGAAGGTCGTCAACCTCATCGACAAGTCGACCAGCTGGCCGGGCCCCGGCGGCCTCCAGATGGGCGGCTTCAGCTACGAGAACCTCGTCCCGCTCGGCAGTTTCCCGCTCTCCCGGCGGCTGAGCTGGGTGGCGGCCGCGACCGCCGAGTACAACCCGGAGCCGTACGAGAAGCTGGCCACCGTCCTGCGCAACGGCGGCGAGGACGCCGACGCCCGCGAGGTCCTGCTCGCCAAGCAGCGCCGGCGCCGCGAGACCCTGCCCCTCGCGGCCAAGCTCTGGGGCTTCGCCCAGGACTGGACGGTGGCCTACGGCTACCGGCCGGGCCGGGCCGCCC
>NZ_JBNNJZ010000040.1:0-35228 GCF_050270335.1 Streptomyces sp. NPDC059900 | reverse complement strand
TTCTGGACGGGTTGGATCCGCACCGAAAAGACCGCGATCAAGTCTGATCCGCACCGAAGAGACGCCGATCAAGTCTGATTCGCACCGAAAAGACGCCGATCAAGTCTGATTCGCACCGAAAAGACGCCGATCAAGGGGGCTGTCCACCGTCATGCTCGACCACCTCATCAAGGGCGCGACCGTAGTCGACGGAACCGGCGCCCCCGCGCGCGTCGCCGACGTAGGCATACGGAACGGGCGCATCGCCGTCATAGCCGAGCCGGGAGCCGTGGCCGAAGAGGCCAGGACCAGCGAAGACGCCGGGGGACGGATTCTCGCGCCCGGATTCGTCGACCCCCACACGCACTACGACGCCCAGCTCTTCTGGGACCCCTACGCGACCCCGTCCCTCAACCACGGCGTCACCACCGTCGCGGGCGGCAACTGCGGGTTCACGCTGGCCCCGTTGAACCCCGCACGGCCCGAGGACGCCGACTACACGCGCCGGATGATGTCCAAGGTCGAGGGCATGTCCCTGGTGGCGCTCGAAGAGGGCGCGCCCTGGTCGTGGAACTCGTTCGGCGAGTATCTGGACGCCCTGGACGGGCGCGTCGCCGTCAACGCGGGCTTCATGGTGGGGCATTGCGCGCTGCGGCGGTACGTCATGGGCGCGGACGCGGTCGGCGGGCAGCCGACCCCCGAGCAGCTCGACGAAATGCTGCGGCTCTTCCACGACGCCATGGACGCGGGCGCGTGGGGGCTCTCCACCACGCAGTCCTCCACGCACTCGGACGGCGACGGGGAGCCGGTGGCATCGCGGCACGCGAAGCCCGCGGAGCTGCTCGCGCTCAGCCGGGCCGTCGCCGAACACGAGGGCACGCAGCTCGAAGCCATCGTCGCGGGCTGTCTCGACCAGTTCAGCGACGACGAGATCGACCTGTTCGTGGAGATGAGCGCCGCCGCCGGGCGGCCCCTGAACTGGAACGTCCTCACCATCGACTCCGCCGTCCCCGAACGCGTCCCGCGCCAGCTGATCGCCAGCGAGCGCGCCCGTAAGTCCGGCGGCCGGATCGTGGCCCTGACGATGCCGATCCTCACCCCCATGAACATGTCGCTCGGCACCTTCTGCGCCCTGAACCTGATCCCGGGGTGGGGTGACGTGCTGGGCCTCCCCGTTCCCGAGCGCATCGCCAAGCTGCGCGACCCGGAGGCCAGGGGCGAGATGCTGCGGCACGCGGCGAGCAAGGAGGCCGGGGTCTTCCGGCGGCTGTCGAACTTCGACCGGTACGTCATCGGGGACACGTACTCCAGGGAGAACGAAGGGCTCACCGGCCGTGTCGTCGGCGACATCGCCGCCGAGCGCGGCCAGGAGGCCTTCCAGTGCCTCGTCGAGATCTGTGCCAACGACGACCTGCGTACGGTCCTGTGGCCGATGCCCTCCGACAACGACCCCGCGTCGTGGACCCTGCGCCAGGAGACCTGGCAGCACGAGGACGTCATGCTGGGCGGCTCCGACGCGGGCGCGCACCTGGACCGCATGTGCGGGGCCCCGTACACGACCCGGTTCATCGGCGACTGCCTGCGGGGCCGCAAGCTCGTCGGCCTTGAGCAGGCGGTGAAGATGCTCACCGACGACCCCGCGCAGCTCTTCGGGTTGCGGGAGCGCGGCCGTATCGAGGAGGGCTTCCACGCCGACCTCGTCCTCTTCGACCCCGAGCGCATCGACGCGGGCAAGGCCACGCTGGTGCACGACCTGCCCGGCGACAGCCCGCGCCTGGACTCGAAGGCGATCGGCGTCAACGCCGTCTGGGTCAACGGAGTCGAGGCCATCCGCGAGGACCAAGTGACGGGTGCGACGCCCGGCACGGTGCTGCGCTCGGGCCGGGACACCAGGACGGTGAGCACCAAGTGACCCGGCAAGCCGGGCCGGAACAGCGGCTGTTCGTCGGCGGTGAGTGGGTCGAGCCCGACGGCGGGCACTACGAGGTGATCAACCCGGCCACGGAGGACGTCGTCGGCCTGGCTCCCGAGGCGAGCCGCGAGCAGGTGCACGCGGCGGCCGGCGCGGCCCGTGAGGCCTTCGCCACCTGGTCGCGCACCACGCCCGAGGAGCGGGCCGCGGTCCTCGACGGTGCGGCGGAGATCATGCGGCGCGACTTCGCCTCGTACGCGGAACTCGCGCAGGCGGAGAGCGGCGCGACGACCGGGACGGCGCGCGGGATGCAGGTCGCGGTGTCGGTGGCGCGCTTCAAGCGGTACGCGAAGGGTGCCCTTGAACCGGTCGAGGAGGCCCTTGTTCCGCAGATCAGCGAGGCGGGCCCGATGGGGAAGGCGGGCGTCCTGGGTGCGCTGGCCGTGCGCCAGCCGGTGGGCGTCGTCACCTGCATCACCTCGTACAACAACCCGTGGGCCAACCCCGCGGGCAAGGTGGCCCCCGCCCTGGCCATGGGCAACACGGTCGTCGTGAAGCCCGCCCCGCAGGACCCGCTGTCGGTGTACCGGATGGCGGCGGCCCTGGAGGAGGCCGGGGCGCCGCCGGGCGTGGTGAACGTGGTGAGCGGCGCGCGGCCCGAGGCGGGCGAGGCGGCCGTCGACTCCGCGGACGTCGACATGGTGAGCTTCACCGGCTCGACGGCGGTGGGGCAGCGGATCGCCGAGGTGTGCGGCCGGGACATGAAACGCCAGCTGATGGAGCTGGGCGGCAAGGGCGCCGCGCTGGTCTTCGAGGACGCGGACCTGGACTCGGCGGTGGCCGGTATCGGCACGACGTACGCCTTCTACAGCGGGCAGATCTGCACGGCCCCGACCCGGGTGATCGCGCACCGCGCGGTCTACGACCAGCTGATCGAGAAGCTGACGGGCTACATCGGCTTCATGAAGGTCGGCGATCCGCGGGAGCAGGGCACGGTCGTCGGCCCGGTGATCTCGGCGGCCCACCGCGACCGCATCGAGTCGTACGTGGAGCTGGGGCGGAAGGAAGGCGCGCGGGTCGTCGCGGGCGGCGAGCGCCCGGCGGGCCCCGGCCTTGACCGCGGCTTCTACGTCGCCCCGACGCTGCTCGCCGACTGCACGAACGACATGCGGGTGGTCCGGGAGGAGATCTTCGGCCCGGTCGTGGTGGTGGTCCCCTTCGAGGACGAGGAGGAGGGCATCGCGCTCGCCAATGACAGCGACTACGGCCTCATCGACTACGTCTGGTCGGGCGACGTGGCCCGCGCCTTCCGCGTCGCGCGGCGGCTGCGGGCGGGCGGGGTCGGCGTGAACACGATCGGCCGGAACATGGAGGCGCCGTTCGGGGGGTTCAAGAAGAGCGGCGTCGGACGGGACGTGGGCTCGTACGCGCTGCACGCGTACAGCGAGCTCCAGTCGATCGTGTGGCCCGGGTGATGCCGGCCCGGCTGATGCCGGTCCGGGGGATGTCCGTTATGTGGAACGGCGGAGGTTGTCCGGGAAAATTTTGAAGCGGGGCAAAACGGACAGTGCTGCGGTTCCCGCATACCGGACGGTCTGGCTTTTGCCTCGCAATGAATGAGCATTACGGAATTCGAGTCCGGTAATCGATGGGTGATGTCCTGATTCGCCCATCGATTACAAGCCGCATGATCCGGATCCGTGTCCTCCGTATATGGAAACCGCAGCCCTTAACGTCCTGTTCATGACCCAGTTGGACGTACGGCCCCAGGCCGGAGACACGGTAAACGGCGCCTCTGACGGGGGCGTACGCGCCAAAGGGCTCGGCGGGAACTCCGTCGGCCTCATGGGCAGCGCCGTCATCGGCATCTCCACCGTCGCCCCCGTCTACTGCCTGACGTCGACCCTCGGCTCCACGGCCGGCGAGGTCGGCCTGGCCATGCCCGCGGTCTTCCTCGCGGGCTTCCTGCCGATGCTCCTGGTGGCCTTCGCCTACCGGGAGCTCAACAAGGCCATGCCCGACTGCGGCACGTCCTTCACCTGGACGGTCAAGGCCTTCGGCCCCCGGATCGGCTGGATGTGCGGCTGGGGCCTTGTCATCGCCACGATCATCGTCCTGTCGAACCTGGCGGGCGTGGCCACCTCGTACTTCTGGCTCCTGGCCGGCGAGATCACGGGCAGCGACTCCGTGGCGGCCCTCGACGACAACAAGGCCGTCCACATCCTCACCTGCCTCGCCCTGATCGCCGCGGCTACGGCGATCAGCTACCGGGGGATGACGGCCACCAAGGGCGTGCAGTACCTGCTGGTGGGGCTCCAGCTCGTCGTCCTCGCGCTCTTCGTCGCGATGGCCCTGGGCAAGGCGAACAGCGGCGACATCGCCGGGTCCATGGACTTCTCCTGGTCCTGGCTGAACCCGTTCTCCGTGCAGTCCTTCGGCGCCTTCACGGCCGGTCTCTCCCTGTCGATCTTCATGTTCTGGGGCTGGGACGCGTGCCTGACCGCCAATGAGGAGACCACCGGCAGCGAGAAGACGCCGGGCCGCGCGGCGCTCATCTCGATGGTCGTCCTGATCGGCTCCTACCTCGCCACCGGAATCGCCGCCCAGATGGCCGTCGGCTCCGGCGACAAGGGCCTGGGCCTTGCCAACCCGGACACCTCCGACAACGTCTTCGCCGCCCTCGCCGGGCCGATCATGGGCAACGGCCTGGGCATCCTGCTCTTCGTCGCGGTCCTCGCGTCGGCCGCCGCGAGCCTCCAGACCACGTTCATCCCGGTGGCCCGCACGGTCCTCGCGATGTCGACGTACGAGGCACTTCCGGCCTCCTACGCGCGCGTGCACCCCCGGTTCAAGACGCCGGGCCGGGCCACGGTCGTCGCGGGTGTGGCGACCGGCGCCTTCTACACCGCCATGACGCTGGTCTCCGAGCACGTCCTGGTCGACACGATCTACGCGCTCGGCCTCATGATCTGCTTCTACTACGCCCTGACGGCCTTTGCCTGCGCCTGGTACTTCCGCCGCGAACTGTTCTCGTCCGCGCGCGACTTCGCCTTCAAGGGCTTCTTCCCGGTGTTCGGCGGCATCCTGCTCACCGCCGTCTTCGTCAAGACCCTCGTGGACATGTGGAACCCCGCCTACGGCAGCGGCTCCTCCGTCTTCGGCGTCGGCTCGGTCTTCGTGATCGGCGTGGGCCTGCTGCTGCTCGGCGTGGTGATCATGCTGGTGATGGGCCGCAAGAGCCCGGCGTTCTTCCGGGGCGAGGTCCTGAAGCGGGACACTCCGGCGCTGGTCGTCGCGGACTGAACCCGGCCCCGCGCCCCTTTCAGGGGCGCGGGGAACTGCGCGGCCCGCCCCCACCGGCGGTCAGGCGGTCACGACCCGTGTAGCCCTCGCTAACTCCGGCCCAGGAAGATCGGGTTCGTGAAGGCCGCGAGGGGGCCCGGCAGGCCCGTCGTCACCGGTGGGTGGCGGACCTCGGCCCGCACGTAGGCCGCGTACGAAGGCGTCGTCCGCCACTGAGCCGTACCGGAACCCGACGCGGGCAGCGCAGGGGCCGCGAAGAGGTTGCCCTGGTCCGTCACGAAGTGGATCGTGCAGCCGGGGGCGCCGGTCACGTCCAGGCGGACGGTCACCGGAGCGTCCTGCTCGACGTACAGGCGGTCGCCGATGCCCGCCTGCTTGCCCTTGCCGCCGGTGGCCGTGAACGTGACCGCGACGTTCTTGTTCTCGGCGACATAGCTGTGGCCGGCGCGGATGCCCGCCTGGATGGCGTCGCGGGTCAGGGACTCCGCGAGGACCACCGTCTGCGGGGTGCCGACGGGGTCGGGGTCGCGGTGGGCGTCGCTGTTGCCCATGGCCGGGATCCAGGGCTTGCGGCCGCGCACCGACGCGACGAGCGTGCCGTCCCACTCGGCCAGGGACACCTCGTCGTCCGGCGTGTAGGCGCCGTTCCACACCTCCACCGCGTCCGCCTCCGCGAAGCCGAACTTCCAGTTGCAGCCGATGCAGGTGCCGTGCGGATGGGCGGGGACGACCAGGCCGCCCGCGTCGCGGACCTCGCGGGCGAACTTGCCGAAGCGGTTGTCGCGGGCGCGGTAGCGCCAGTCGACGAACGTGCCGGGGTCCGTGCCGAGGGCGACCACGTGGCCGTTGCGGGTGGTGACCTCCTCGCCCAGCATGACGAGCAGGTCGTCACCGGCCGCCGCCGCCCAGTGGGGGTGCGAGGAGTGCGTGTTGTGGTCGGAGGAGTTGATGAAGTCCAGGCCCGCGGCCCGCGCGAGCGCCGCGATCTCGGCCGGGGTGCGCCTGCCGTCCGAGTGCCAGGAGTGCAGGTGGCAGTCGCCGCGGTACCAGGCGCGGCCCCGCCCCTTCGCCCGCTCCGGCGGATAGACCGGCCGGGGCGTGGTGCCGGGCTCCCCGTACTTGAGGGTGATCGTGACCTCGTAGGGCAGGCCCTGCGGGGCGACGGTGTACGGGCCGAGCGCGATGTTCCAGGTGCCCGCCTTGACCGGGCCGGGGATGTAGCCGGGCGTCGCCTCGTCGGCGCGGATGAAGAACTCCGTGCGCGCGCCGCCCGACCAGCCCCGGAAGCCCTTGCCGCCGAGGGCCGTGCCGCGCTGGTCGAAGATGCCGATGTCCAGGGCGTTGCCCGGGGTGCCCGCGGGGACGGTGACCTTCTCGTAGGTGTACGCGACGTGGATCTCCCGTACCCCGTCCGGCACTTCGACCGGGAGGTACACGAAGTCGGGTGACCCGGTGGGCAGCGTGCCGCGCACCACCTTGGTCTCGTCGCCACTTCCGGATTCACGCCCTGCGGCGCTCGCGAAGCTCACGCTGTTCAACGTAAGCGCGGCGGCGGCTCCCGTCACGAGCAGACCGCGCCGGTTCAGGGACGTGTCGGCGGCTCTGGTCCTGTGGTGTTCGTCCTCGCACATGTGTCGGCTCCCAGGGGTGTCGGAAGGGACTGCAGGGCAACCCTGGTATTGAGCCGTGAACTCGGGCGCAAGGGAAGGCAATTGACAGACTTACGGGTGGTGTCGGGCGGGCGCCGCCCGCCGGTCTCCCTCAGTGGCCGCCGCGGGCCTTGCGCACGCGGCGGACGGCGATCATGACGATGATGATGACCGCGATGACGGCGATGATTCCGATGATCAACCCGACGCCCTTGGACTTCTTCTTTTTCTTCTTCTTGGGCTTGGACTTGGACTTGGACTGCGACTCGTCCGCCGCCTTGGTGACCGTGCCGGTCAGCACCGCCGCGGACGCGGCCGTGGCTCCGGCCGGCTGCGTCGTCGAAGCCGCCACGGTCCGCGGGGTCGCCGCGTACGCGCCCGCGGAAGCCGTGCCTCCGAGGAGCGCTCCGAGCAGCAGCAGTACGGTCGCGAAGCGAAGTCGCATGAGGAACCCCCCGATTCCGTCGATTCCGTCGATTCCGGCGGATTCTAGGCCACCCGTGGCCCCGCGCCTAGGCGCTCGCACCTGCTCCCCGAAGCACGGCAACCGTCTCCTCGTGCGGCCCCTGCGTCGCCCAGTACAGCGGGGTGTTGCCCGTGCCGTGGTCCTCGCGGAGGTTCGGGTCCGCGCCGTGGGCGAGGAGCTCGCGTACGGCCTCGGTGTGCCCCCAGCACGCGGCCGCGCACAGGGGAGTGCCCTGGTCGCCGTGGCCGCTCTCCGCGTCGGGGTCGGCGCCCGCTTCGAGCAGTGCCTTGACGACGGGGGCCGTGCCGTGGACGGACGCGCCGTACAGCGGGGTCGTGCCGTCGGGGTCCGGCGTTCGGGGGTCCGCGCCCGCGCGCAGCAGCGCCCTCACCTCGGTCGTGCGGCCCAGCTCCGCCGCCAGGACCAGGCGCTGCGTCTGTTTCTTGCGGCGTCGTCTGCTCATGGAGGGCAGGGTAGGTCGGCGGACGCGTGAGGTGGTCGGAATTTCCGCTCCCCCGTGCGGCGGAGGTACGGGGCGTCCGGTCGGTCTGTGTGCCGATGTGGTGGATCCCGGCCTGCGGACAGCATGGGCCGCATGGTGAAGATGAGCGCATTGCCGGACGTTCCCCGCTGGGCCGTGATCGCCGCCCACGCGGTTCCGCTGGCCACCCTGCCCTCCGGCCTGTGGCGCGTCGCGCTGGCCGCCGGGCTGCCGGTGGCGGACGAGCCCGTCAGGGGCTGGGTCGGGGTCGTCTACGTCCTGGGGCTCAGTGTCGTCGCCGAGTGCCTCGCCCTGCTGACGCTCGGCCTGGTGCGGGGCTGGGGCGAAGTGGTGCCGGGGTGGATACCGCTGCTCGGCGGGCGCGAGGTGCGGCCGCTCGCCGCGGTGGTCCCGGCGCTGCTCGGCGCGCTCGGCCTGGTCGGGCTCATGGGCTGGTCCCTCTACGCCCAGTACGCGGGCCTGGGGTCCGGTGCCACCGACGATCCCGTCAAGGAGGCCGTGCTCGTGGCCTGCTACGCACCGCTCGTCCTGTGGGCCCCGCTGCTCGTCGCGGTCACGGTCGCGTACCACCGGCGCCGGAAGGGACACACGGGCACGGCATGGACTCCTGCGCCGCTGACGGCTAGTAAGTGAGCCCCGCTCCCGTACGAGCACACCGTGCGCGAACCCCGGAGGCCACCCCATGCGCGTTGCCGCCACCCTCTACCTCACCGACCGGACCATCACCCCCGTCCGCCTGGCCCGCGAGCTGGAGCAGCGCGGTTTCGCGGCGCTCTACCTGCCCGAGCACTCCCACATCCCCGTGTCGCGCGAGACCCCCTATCCCGGCGGTGAACTGCCGCCCGAGTGCGCCCGCATGCTCAATCCCTTCGTGGCCCTCGCGCAGGCCGCCGCCGTCACGGACCGGCTCGGGCTCGGCACGAACATCACGCTCGTCGGGCAGCACGACCCCATCGACCTCGCCAAGCAGATCGCGACCCTCGACCACCTCTCCGGCGGCCGTCTCACCCTCGGCATCGGCTATGGCTGGAACAGGGAGGAGGCCGCCGACCACGGCGTCGAGTGGCGCACGCGCCGCGCGCTCGTACGCGACCGGATGGCGGTCATGCGGGCCCTGTGGGCGGATGAACCCACCTCGTACGAAGGCGAATTCGCGAGCGTGCGCGCCAGCGAGGTCCACCCGAAGCCGGTCCGCGCGCCGCGCGCCCGTAAGGAAGGCCCCTTGTACGGGCCGCGCACGCTGGTCGGCGGAGCCGCCGGGCCCAAGCAGTTCGCGCAGATCGCGGAGTACGCGGACGGCTGGCTGCCGATCGGCGGCGGCGGCCTGCGCGATTCCCTCCCCGCGCTCCGGGCGGCTTGGGCGGAAGCGGGCCGCGACCCCGGCGACCTGTACGTGGCGCTCTCCGCGGTCGAGCCCACCGAGGGCAAGCTCGCCCACTACGAAGAGCTCGGCGTGGACGAGGTCGTCGTGCAGCTGCCGGCACGCGAAGAGAGCGAGGTGCTGCGCGCGCTCGACGGATTCCAGCGATACGTGGCCCGCACACCTGCCCCCGGCGGCCGGCCCGTAACCAGCACTGACCTGTAGCTGTTTCTGCGAGAGGTCGCTCGTATGCTCGGACACATGACCAACAGCGCGCCGCAGGACAAAGCACCCCAGGGGCCGACCCCAGCGCCGGCACGACCCACCGCGAACGCCATGCGTCGCGCGCTCAAACGCGCCAGGGACGGCGTCGCGCTCGACACCGCCGAAGCCGCCGTGCTGCTCCAGGCACGCGGCGACGACCTGAAGGACCTCACCGGGTCCGCCGCGCGGGTGCGTGACGCGGGCCTCGCGGCGGCGGGGCGGCCCGGTGTCATCACGTACTCGAAGAAGGTCTTCATCCCGCTGACGCGGCTGTGCCGCGACAAGTGCCACTACTGCACCTTCGTGACCGTGCCCGGCAAGCTGCGGCGCGAAGGGCACGGGATGTTCCTGTCGCCCGACGAGGTCATCGACATCGCACGGCGCGGCGCCGAAATGGGCTGCAAGGAAGCCCTGTTCACGCTCGGCGACCGGCCCGAGGACCGCTGGCCCGAGGCGCGCGAGTGGCTGGAGGCGGAGGGCTACGACGACACCCTCGCCTACGTCCGCGCGATGGCGATCCGCGTCCTGGAGGAGACGGGCCTGCTCCCGCACCTCAACCCGGGCGTCATGACCTGGACCGACCTCCAGCGGCTCAAGCCCGTCGCGCCGTCCATGGGCATGATGCTGGAGACGACGGCGACCCGCCTGTGGAGCGAGCCCGGCGGCCCGCATTACGGCTCGCCCGACAAGGAGCCCGCGGTCCGGCTGCGGGTACTTGAGGACGCGGGGCGCTCGAACGTCCCCTTCACCACCGGTGTTCTCATCGGGATCGGCGAGACGTACGAGGAGCGGGCGGACGCGCTGTTCAAGCTGCGCTCGACGCAGCGCTCGTACCACGGCATCCAGGAAGTCATCGTCCAGAACTTCCGCGCCAAGCCCGACACGGCGATGCGGGGCATGCCGGACGCCGAGCTGGAGGAGCTGGCCGCGTGCATCGCGGTGTCCCGGCACATCCTCGGCCCGAGCGCCCGCATCCAGGCCCCGCCGAATCTCGTGGACGCCGAGTACGCGCTGCTCATCGGCGCGGGCATCGACGACTGGGGCGGCGTGTCCCCGCTCACGCCCGACCACGTGAACCCGGAGCGGCCCTGGCCGCACATCGACGAGCTGGCCGGGAAGACGGCGGAGGCGGGCTTCGAGCTGCGCGAACGGCTCACGATCTACCCCGAGTTCATCGAGCGCGGCGAACCCTGGCTCGACCCCCGCCTCCTCCCGCACGTCCGCGCCCTCGTCGACCCGGAGACGGGCCTGGCGAACCCGGACGCCCGGCCGAGCGGCCTGCCCTGGCAGGAGCCCGACGAGGGGTACGTGGCTTCATCGGGCCGCACGGACCTGCACCGCACCATCGACACGACGGGCCGCACCTCCGACCGGCGCGACGACTTCGACGAGGTGTACGGCGACTGGGAGGCCCTGCGCGAGCAGGCCGCGCCCGGCATGGTCCCCTCGCGCATCGACGGCGACGTGCGGGCGGCGCTCAAGACGGCCGCCGACGACCCGACGCGCCTGACGGACGAGCAGGCCCTCGCCCTCCTGCACGCGGACGGGCCCGCGCTCGACGCGCTCTGCGGCATCGCGGACGACCTGCGCAAGTCCGTGGTCGGCGACGACGTCACGTACATCGTCACGCGCAACATCAACTTCACGAACGTCTGCTACACCGGCTGCCGCTTCTGCGCCTTCGCCCAGCGCCGCACGGACGCCGACGCGTACACGCTCTCCCTGGACCAGGTCGCCGACCGTGCCGCGCAGGCGTGGGAGGTCGGTGCCACCGAGGTGTGCATGCAGGGCGGCATCCACCCGGACCTGCCCGGCAGCGCGTACTTCGACATCGCGCGCGCGGTGAAGGAGCGCGTGCCCGGCATGCACGTGCACGCCTTCTCGCCGATGGAGGTCGTGAACGGCGCGACGCGGACCGGTCTGTCGATACGGGACTGGCTCAGCAAGGCGAAGGAAGCGGGCCTCGACTCGATCCCCGGCACGGCGGCGGAGATCCTCGACGACGAGGTGCGCTGGGTCCTGACCAAGGGCAAGCTGCCGACGGCCACCTGGATCGAGGTGGTGAGCACGGCCCACGAGCTGGGCATCCGCTCCTCGTCCACGATGATGTACGGGCACGTGGACCAGCCCAGGCACTGGCTCGGGCACTTCCGCACCCTTGCCGCGATGCAGCGGGACGCGCTGTCCAAGGGCGTCGAGGGCTTCACGGAGTTCGTGACGCTGCCCTTCATCCACACGAACGCCCCGGTGTATCTCGCGGGCATCGCGCGTCCGGGACCGACGACGCGCGACAACCGCGCGGTGGTGGCGATGGCGCGGCTCCTGCTCCACCCGCTCATCCCGAACATCCAGACCAGCTGGGTGAAGCTGGGCACGGAGGGGGCGGCGGAGATGCTGCGCTCGGGCGCGAACGACCTGGGCGGCACGCTGATGGAGGAGACCATCTCCCGGATGGCGGGCTCCAGTTACGGCTCGTACCGCTCGGTCAAGGACCTCGTCGCGATCGCGGACGAGGCCGGGCGTCCGGCGAAGGCGCGGACGACGCTGTACGGGGAGGTGCCCCGGGAACGCCAGGAGGCGGCCGCCGCTTCGGACGGCCACCTCCCGGAGTTGCTGCCGGTTCTCGACTAGAGGCTTTCGGGGGCCTGGAGCCCCTGGAGCCGGGAACCCGTCGGAGGAGGGGTCAGCCGGCGATCTCGTAGCCGAAGCCGGCCCCGGACTCCTCGGTGCCGAGCGACGACGGGCTGAACGACGTGATGCCGGTCGTCGTCAGGCCCGTCTTGGCACCGCGGAACAGCCAGGCCGCGCCCGAGTCCTTGGTCGTGCCGTCTTCCTGCGGCACGCCCACGGTCAGGTCGGCGAGGCCGTCCTTGTTCACGTCGGTGAGCTGGACGGCCTCACCGAAGTAGTCGTCCTTCTCCGAGACGCCGGGGACGGCCGCGGTGTCCTGGTTGAAGGCCTGGGCGCCGGTGCCGGTCAGGCCGTTCGCGCCGCCCTTGAGCAGGACGATCGCGCCGGCGTCCTCCACGCTGCCGAGGTTCTCGCCGGGGACGCCGACAGCGATGTCGGGGTAGCCGTCGCCGGTGACGTCGCCCGCGGAGAGGGAGTAGCCGAACTGGTCGCCCTTGTCCGAGCTGTTGATCTCCCCTGCCTCGCTGGCGCCGGGGACGCCCGCGGTGGCCTGGTCGATCTTGGCGGTGCGGGTGGAGAAGCCGGACGCGGAGCCGTAGACGACCCGGACGGCGCCCGCGTCGTACGTCTGGACCTCGGAGACCTCGTCCACCTCGCGGGCCACCAGGTCGCCGTAGCCGTCCTTGTTCACGTCGGCGATGACGCCGTTCGTCGTGAACTTCTTGGTGGCCGTGGACGTCTTGGAGAGGCCGTCCTTGCTGCCCTTCCACAGGCGCGAGGAGTGCTGCATCTCCTCGAAGGAGTGGCTGGTGACAAGATCGTCGGCGCCGTCACCGGTCACGTCGCCCACGATGAGGTCATCGGGGCCGTCGTCGCCGTTCTCGACGGACGAGGTGGATGCGGGCTTCCCGGCGCGGGTGAACGGGCCGTAGCGCACCTCGAGGGTGGACGAGGAGTTGACGACGAGGTCGGCCTTGCCGTCGCCGTTGAAGTCGCCGGCCTCGACGCCCGTGGTGTACTCGCCCGGCAGCTCGCCGCCCTTGGTCAGGCCGTTCGCGGAGCCCCAGAGCACCGCGTCGGTCTTGCCGTTGTTCACGACGAGGTCGGTGTAGCCGTCGCCGTCGAAGTCACCGGCCGAGGTGGAGGCGCCGAAGCCGCCGCCGTCCTCGGGGTCGCCGGGTACACCGTCGGTGGTGCGGTCGACCTGCTTGGCGTGCGCGGTGTCGGCGCCCGACGCCGATCCGTACACGATGGAGACGTAGCCCGCTCCGGCCACGCCGTCGACGGCGCCGTGGGGCGCGGAGATGGCGAGGTCGGCGTATCCGTCATGGTTGAAGTCGGTCACCGGCTTGGCGGCAGCGCGGGGAGCTGCGGACGCGGAGCCGGCCGTGGCCACGAGGGCGAACGGCGTGGCGAGCGCGGTGACCGCGACGGCAGCTATGAGTGAACGACGCACTGATCCTCCTGTGGGGAAATTGCATGTGACACCAGAGAAGACAGGCGCCCGAGGCAAGCGGTTGTACACCACAGGTTCATCGTTACGACGCCCGGACATTTCCGTTACAGAGGTCACCGTTTCCCACGGGACAACTCCCGCCTCGACCGCAGTAGTTCACGTATCGGCGAAACCACCGGACACGTCTCCCATGTGGCCATTCCATGGACATTTCGCGGCCCTCTGGAGGGCATGAAGAGGCTCGGTGAAGGCCGGTCAAAAGTGATCTGAGGGGTGACTCTTCAGATATCTCTTCGCCACCGAACCGACTGTTCCCGGTCGATTACAGTGCTGCGCAGAAGTGCAGGCGGAGAGCAGGGGAGGAGGTGCGATGAGCACCGCAGCAGCCACCGGAGTCTGGGGCCGCGCCGAGCAGCAGGACTTCCGCAGCCGGGTCCGCGGCACGCTGCTCGGCGCCGCCGTCGGGGACGCCCTCGGCGCGCCCGTCGACTCGCTGAGCCTCGACGGGATACGGGAGGCGCACGGCGCCGAAGGGCTCACCGAACCCGCCCCCGCGCACGGCAGGCGCGGCGCCGTCACCGCCGCCACGCAGCTCACCCTCTTCACCGTCGACGGACTCATACGCGCCCAGGTGCGCCGCGACACCGGCGCCTGGCACCCGCCCACCGATCTGCACCGCGCCTACCGGCGCTGGGCCGCCACCCAGAGCGACTGGGGCCCCGACGAGCGGCGCAAGGAAGACGGCTGGCTGGCCCGCGAGGAGTGGCTCTACTCCCGCCGCTCGCCCGCCCGCGCCTGCCTGATGGGGTTCGGGGACGACACCATGGGGACGCTCGAAGCCCCCAAGAACCCGGCGGAGAAGGGGGCCGAGGCCGTCACCCGGTCCGCTCCCTTCGGACTCCTGGTCGGCTGGGAGCCGCAGCTGGTGCTCCAGCTGGCCGTGGAGTGCGCGGTGCAGACACACGGCCACCCCAACGCCTATCTGGCGTCCGGTGCCCACACCGTCCTCGTGCACGGGCTCGCCCGCGGGGAGTCCCTGGACGGCGCCATCCAGCGGACGCTCGCCCTGCTGGCCGCCCGGCCCGGTCACCAGCCCGTCACGGACGCCCTGAAGCACGCGCTCGGGGCGGTCCGGCAGGGGATGCCCTCCCCTGCCCGGGTGGAGGAACTGGTGGGCGACGGCTCCGCGGAGGGCGTGCTCGCCGGGGCCGTGTACTGCGCCCTGGTCGGCGACGACATCCGCCACGGGCTGCGCCTCGCCGTCAACCACGGGGGCGCGTCGGCCGCAGCGGGCAGCTTGTGCGGGGCGCTGCTCGGCGCACTGCACGGCGAGACCGCGCTGCCGCCCGGCTGGCTCACCGAGCTTGAGGGCAGGTCGACGATCCTGGAACTGGCCGACGACTTCGCGATGGAGATGACGCAGGGCCCGGCGCTGCACGGGCCCGCGGTGTCGTCGCCGGGGTGGCTGGCGCGGTATCCGCGGGCGTGAGGAACGGCAAAGACGAACGCCGGACGGGCTGATGGTGATCAGCCCGTCCGGCGTTTGAGGACGAACTCGGCGAAGCCGGTGATCTGCGGCTACCGGCCCCGCGGGGTCACCACGTCGTCGGCGTCCCCTGTCCGGGGCGGGACAACCGCTCCACCGGCGGAGCCGCTGTCACCATCCGTGTTGATCTTCTCGATGATCGCGTCCCGCTCCGGGGTGTCCTCCGGCTTCAGGTAGCCGACCAGGATGTAGAGGACCAGCGAGACGGCGAGCGGGATCGAGACCTGGTACTCCAGGGGCACCCCGCCGTCGACGGCCCAGTTGATCGGGTAGTTGACCAGCCAGAAGGCGAGCAGGCCCATCGACCAGCTGGTGAGCGCGGCGGTCGGTCCCGACTTGCGGAAGGTGCGCAGCAGACCCAGCATCATCGGGATCGCGATCGGGCCCATCAGGCCGGCCACCCACTTGATGACGACCGTGATGATGTCCTTGAACGTGGGCGAGTTGACCTGGGTGGCCACCGCCATCGAGAGGCCCAGGAAGATCACCGTGGTCAGCCGGGCCGCGATCAGGCCCGAGCGCTCGTTCCACCGCTTGGCCTTCGCGGAGATGACCGGCGCCACGTCCCGGGTGAAGACCGCCGCGATCGCGTTGGCGTCCGAGGAGCACATGGCCATCGTATGAGAGAAGAAGCCGACGATGACCAGGCCCAACAGGCCGTGCGGCAAGAGCTGTTCGGTCATCAGGGCGTACGAGTCGGAGCCGTCGGGCGCCTTCGCGTCGACCAGGAGCGGTGACATCCACATCGGGAAGAAGAGGACGACCGGCCACACCAGCCACAGGACCGCGGAGAGCCGTGCCGAGCGCGCGGCCTCGCGGGGGGTCGCCGTGGCCATGTAGCGCTGGGCCTGGTTGAGCATGCCGCCGTTGTACTCGAAGAGCTTGATGAAGAGGAACGCAAGCAGGAAGACCGTTCCGTACGGCCCGACCAGCGGCTTTCCGTGTCCGGCGAGCTCCGGCTCGTCCCAGACCCCGAAGAATCCGCCGTGGTCGCCGAGCTTGGCCACCACCGCCACGAACATCGCGACACCGGCGAGCAGCTGGATGATGAACTGGCCCAGCTCGGTCAGCGCATCGGCCCACAGGCCGCCGATGGTGCAGTAGATCGCGGTGATCACACCGGTGATCAGGATGCCCTGGTTGATGGAGATGCCGGTGAAGACGGAGAGGAGCGTGGAGATGGCGGCCCACTTGGCGGCCACGTCCACGATCTTCAGGAGCATTCCGGACCAGGCGAGCGCCTGCTGGGTCTTCAGGTTGTAGCGGTTCTTGAGGTATTCGAGCGGCGAGGCCACGTGCAGCCGTCCGCGCAGCCGGTTGATGCGGGGCGCGAAGAGCTTCGAGCCGATCGCGATGCCGAGCGCGATCGGGAACGACCAGGTGATGAACGACGTGACGCCGTACGTGTACGCGATGCCCGCGTACCCGGTGAACATCACCGCGCTGTAGCCGGACATGTGGTGCGAGATGCCGGAGAGCCACCAGGGCATCTTGCCGCCCGCGGTGAAGAAGTCGCTGACGTTGTCCACGCGCTTGTGCGACCAGATGCCGATCGCGACCATGATTCCGAAGTAGCCGATGAGCACGGCCCAGTCGAGACTGTTCATGTGCCCCCTCCAGGGGTCCGCCTTGTGAACTGCGCTGAAATGCCGTGCACTTCGCCAGTTTCGTGTCATAAGGGACGTGGGCGGCCTTGAAGTGCCCGCTCATGGTGGGTTCGGGCGTGCGTCGCGGACAACCGCCCGTGAGGTCAAGAGCAGGTAAAATCGTTCTGTTTGCTGACTTGCGTTCACATCCTTGATCTCGTGGCGGCGATTCCGGGGAGGTTCGAAAGCACGCAAAACGGCTGTACGGAACCGGAGTTCCGTACAGCCGTGATCGGTTCAGCCGCGTGACGCCTGCCGCGTCCGCACAACCCCTACCGCATCAGCTCTCCCGCGTTCACCAGGAGCGACTGGCCCGTGATCGCCCGCGCCCTGTCCGAGGCGAGGAACACCGCCGCGTCCGCCACGTCCCCGTCCGTCGCCAGGTCCGGCAGCGCCATCCGCTCGGCCAGGCGCCCCCGCACCTCGTCCTCCGGCACCCCCTCGGTGTGCGCGGTGAACTGGACGTACGCCTCGACCGGCGGGCCCCACATCCAGCCGGGCAGCACCGTGTTGACCCGGATCCGGTCGGGCCCCACCTCGTGCGCCAGGGAGTACATCGCCGACGTCAGCGCACCCTTCGACGCCGCGTACGCCGCCTGCCGCACCTGCGAGGGCGCCGCGACGGCCGACTGCGTGCCGATGAACACCACCGAGCCGCCGCGCTCCTTCAGGGCGGGCAGGCAGGCCCGCGTCATCCGCAGCGTGCCGAGCAGATTGACGTCGATGACCTGCTGCCAGGTGGCGAAGTCCGCGTCCTGCACGCCCCCGAAATAGCTGTCCCAGGCGGCCACGTGGACCACGGCGTCGATCCCGCCGAAGCGCTCGCGCGCCAGTGCCGCCAGCGCCTCGCACTGCGACTCGTCGGTGATGTCGGTCGGGCGGTAGGCCGTGCGCGTCCCCTCGGGATCGATCTCCGCGGCCGACTTGGCGAGGTTGGCCTCCGTACGCGCCCCGAGCACGGCGCGCCCCCCGTCCCGTACGACGGCGGCCGCCACCTGGTGGCCGAGACCGGCGCCGACTCCCGAGATGACGACGGTCTTTCCTTCGAGGAGCGAGTGCATGGGGCGCCTCCCGACTCTGGCAGTTTTGCTGACGGGGCGTCAGAGTATGGGCGACCAACGGAGGAAGGAAGAGGGAGGAAGGGGAGAGGCATGAGTGACGACACCCGCGACACGGCACGCGACGACACCCGCAGTGAGGACTACGGCGAGCTGGCCGCCCTCGGCCCGTACGGCGTGCATCCGGGCCACGCCCTGATCACCATGGTCGAACCGCATCCGGGCCACGAGTACGCGTACAACCGCTGGTACGAGGACGACCACTACTACGCCGGCGCCATGGCGATGCCCTGGATGTACGCGGGCCGCCGCTGGGTCGCTCCCCGCGAACTCCAGCTCCTGCGCGGCCCCGAGAAGTCGGCCGTCGCCCAGCCCGTGACCGCGGGCTGCTACCTCTCCACGTACTGGGTCACCGAGGGCCGCTACGACGACCACATGAAGTGGACCGTCGGCATCAACAAGCGCCTCAACCGCGACGGCCGCGTCTACCAGGACCGCACGCACGTGTTCACGGCCTTCCAGGACCACGAGGCCACCGTCTACCGCGACGGCGCGGCCGGGCCCCGTGACTTCCACGCGCTCGACCACCCCTACCAGGGCCTGGTGCTCGAAGTCGTGGACGCCGATTCGGCCGCGCAGCGGGAGGAACTGCTGGAATGGCTGCGGGCCAGGCAGCTGCCGCGTGCCCTCGCCGGGTCTCCGGCCGCGATGGTGACGATCTTCCGGCCGACTCCGCTGCCGGGGGACCGCATGACGTACGTGAAGCAGGTCGAGGGAGTCGATACGCGGCTCACGCTGCTGTGGTTCCTGCAAGTCGATCCGCGGGAGTGCTGGCAGGAGCACTTCGCCGGGCGGGCGGACGCGGTGGCGGAATCGGGCCTGGGGAGGGTGGAGCTGGTGGCGCCGTTCATTCCCACGGTGCCGGGCACCGATCTGTACGTCGACCAGCTGCGGTAGGCCGGGGGCGGGAGGCAGGCTACGGGCCCGGGACGGGCCGAGCCCCCTCGGCCGGGACGGCGGGCCAGTCGAGAGGGCTCAATCGGTTCTGCTTATGCGGTTGTCGGTCTCTCGCTGATCCTGTGGTGCTGAAGCGCAACGGGACGCTTATCAGCCGAGGTGTGACGTCTCCCGGCCGACCTCGGAGACGAACGCGCTCCACGATGCGGAGGGAAAGGCGAGGACGGGTCCCTCGGTGACTTTCGAGTCCCTTACCGAAATTGCGGCGGCAAGAGGGGACTTGACCTCGACACACGCGCCGTTTCCCGTGGAATACGAGGACTTGACCCACGTATTCGTAGCGCCCTGATGAATTGCCATGGTTACTCCGGTTTGCCCAGTTGTTGAGTTCGGTCACCGCCAAGAGCGGTTGCGCCAACGGATGTTGCTTGATGGCGTGAATGACGCTACTCGCCAACATCGCTGAGTGAAGGGAGCGTTCACTCGACCGGATGGCATATTCCAGTGGGGTCTTCCGCCTCGCCGAGGCTTAGGTGTACCGTGCGGCGCTTCTCTGCGGAAGGCAGTCGGATGTGCGGTCTATGCACTACCGCGCATACTCTTTCGCGATGTCTGCGACGAGTTGGCGCGATTGATCCACATTCAGCGCCTGGGCCCGCAGATGCTCGTACATCACGCTGTACTGCTGGACGTCGTTCGCCTTCTCCAGATAGAGGTCGCTGGTGACGCCCTCGATGTAGACCACGCTGGAATCCGCGGCGTCCGGGAATTCGAGAATGGCGTACTGGCCGTTGAGGCCGGGGTGCGCGCCCATCTCGAAGGGGATCACCTGGACCGTCACGTGCGGCAGCTGGGACTGCTCCACGAGGTGCTCCAGCTGGTCGCGCATCAGATGCCGGGAGCCGACCACGCGGCGCAGCGCGGACTCGTCGAGGACGGTCCACAGGCGCAGCGGGTTCTCCGGGGCGCTGATTCGTTCCTGCCGGCGGACCCGGACCTGGACGCGCTTCTCGATGTCCGTCGGCGTGGTCTCCGGGAGCGCGCCGGTGATGAGGGCCTCCGCGTAGGCGCGGGTCTGGAGCAGGCCCGGCACGACCTGCGGGTCGTACACGCGCAAGGACGCGGCGTCCGTCTCCAGGCCGATGTAAACGCTGTAGGGGATGTCGCCGAAGGAGTGCCACCAGCCCTGCTGGCGGGAGTCCTTGGCCATCTGCATGAGGGAGTCGACGATGCGGTGGTCCTCGACCTCGTAGACGCCGCAGAGATCGCGGACGTCGCGCTGGCTGATCGAACGGCGGCCGTTCTCGAGGCGGCTGATCTTCGACTGCGAGACCAGCAGGCGCTCGGCGACCTCCTCGGCCGTCATGCCCTTGAGCTCGCGGAGCCTGCGGAGCTCCTGGCCCAACCGGCGTCGCCTGACGGTGGGATTGACGTTGGACGCCACGGACGTGCACCTCCGACTACATGCCTCTACTTTGCGTATCTGCTGTTCAGCAGAGTGCCACCAACGTGTCGCGCACCGCTGGGAAACAGCGGATGTGAAGTGCGGCGTGACGTGCCCGGCGCACTGCGGCACGGGGACGGCAGTGAGGACTGGTGTGAAGGGTGCGGCCCTGTTGCACGGCGCCAGGAAGTGCGGCCGCGCGGGGCGGTGGAACCGGTGTCGTCGTCCGGACGTCCCGGTGCCGTTGCCCCGCGCGGCCCAGCGGCTCCCGTACCGGGTCTGGGGGACTGCGGTGCGGCGTTGCTGTTGCCTTTACTGCTCTGACTGCTCTAACTGCTCTGACTGCGGTGCGGCGTTGCTGTTGCGGCCTGCCTCAGTGGGCCACGGCACGTGCCATGGATCCGCGGCGCGGCTGCATCGGAACCCCGCCGGGCTCCGGCGCGGTCCTGGCCGGCTGTCGGCCACCACCGGGTCCGCCTGGTCCGCCCGGCCCGCCCGGTCCCGCTGGGGCCGGGCTGCGGCGTGGCTGAGCGGCCACGCCGTTCTGGACGTCCATCACGGCGTGCGCCACGAGGCCGCCCATCGGGTCGTGCCTGATCAGGTCCCGGAGACGGGAGCGCGATGAACGCCCTTCGTTGCCGGGGTAGAGGTGCTTGCCGAGTCCCACTGCGTGAGCGAGCGCGGCGAGCGCCGCGGTCCGCGGGTCCGGCGGGACGCCGGTGCGGATCGCACTGTCCAGCCGTGACCTGATGTCCCGGCTGATTGCCGTGTCCGTCGCCTGATAGCGAGTCGTCGGCAATACTCCGCACATCTGGCCCGAAACGGCATGCACCATGCCGCACCGCTCCAGGTGCGCGAGGTAAATCTGGCGCAGCCCCAATCGGGGCCCGCCGATCCAGTGGACCGCCCGAACCGGGCTGCCGCGCCTGCGCAGCAGTTCCAGTGCGGAGTCCAGAGTCGGATCTCCGGTCGGCCGTGGCATCACCACGGCGATACGATCCCCGTCTGGGGCTATCCGTCCGGCCAGCGCCAGCTCCACTAGCTGTGCTCCGGCCAGACCGAGGTCGAGCGACTGCGGCTGCGCTGTGGTACCCGTGGCCGGGTCCAAAGCGAGCAGCAGAAGCTCCTCCGGAATTGTTCTGCGGCTCCTGCCCATCCATGCCTCCCCGCGTGGATGAATGACAGGGTGACCCCTCTCACATTGGTCTGTCGAGAGTGCGTGACCGGTAAGTACGGGAACCAGTAGGTATGTCGTTCTCGTCTACCACGGGGGTTAAGCCCCCACACAGGACACTGGTACATGGTTCGGACAGCGGGTCCGGCCGTGTTTTGGCGCAACGGCAACGCGAGCGGCATGGCGTACGAGGAGGCATCGGTGGCGGGCGAGACCCCCGACAGGTCGAAGCAGCGGAAGTCGTCGGGGAATCCGACTGGGTCAGAACCGTCCGTCCCGGCGCAGGCACCGGAGGAACGCGACCCGCGCCTCGCGGTGGCCCGCGAGGTCCCCGCGGCGCGCGAGGACAAGGCGACGGCGGTCTTCTCGACGAAGGCGGTGAAGGACGCGGCGGCGTCCGGCCCCGAGGACTCCGGGGAATCCGGCGGCTCCGGAAGCGCCAAGGCCGCCGGGAGCGGCCCCAAGGGCGAGGAGAACGGCGACGCACGGCTGCGGGCCGCTGTGGCGGCGTGGGTGGCGTCGGCGGACGACGAGGGGCCGGAGGGCGCGGAGTCCGCGGAGGGCGCACCTGCGTCCGCTGGGGCCGCGGAGGACGCCGAGAAGGCGCCCGCGTCCGGCGAGGGCGCGGCTGAGGCCGACGACGCCGCGGGCGCTGCGACCGCCGACGACGAGGCGAAGCCCTCCGGGGACTCCGACGCGGCGGACGCCGGGGACAGTGCGGCCGGCGGCTCTGCGGACGCTGAGGGTTCCTCTGGGGGCGGCAGCGACGCTTCTGGTGAGGCCGACGCCTCGGATGGCGGTGACGGCGCGGAGGGCTCTTCCGGGGGTGCTGACGCGGCGGAGACGGCCGACAGTCCGGCTGGCAAGGCTGCGGGCGCGGAGGGCTCCTCCGGGGCCGGTAGCGATGCCTCCGGTGACGCCGATGCCTCGGACAGCACCAGCAGCGGGACTGGCTCCTCCGGGGACGCGGCTGGCAGTGCGGCAGGCGATTCTGCGGGTGCTGAGGGCTCTTCCGGGGCCGGTAGCGATGCCCCCGGTGATGCCGGCGCTTCGGATGGCGGCGACAGCGCGGATGGCCCCTCCGAGGGTTCCGACGCGGCGGACACCGCCGACAGTCCGGCTGGCAAGGCTGCGGGCGCGGCGGGCTCCTCCGGGGCCGGTAGCGACGCCGACGCCTCGGACAGCACCGGCGACGCTGCCGGTAAGTCCGCCGACTCCGATGCCGACTCCGGCGAAGCCGACGAACCGGCGGACAGCGTCGAGGACGCCGTCCCTGCCGACAGCGACGGCCCCTCGGGGGACGCCGAAGGCAAGGGCGCCGACGACAAGGCCGGCGACGACAAGGCCGCGGACAGCGCGACCGGCACCGACGGCAAAGCCGCGGACAGCAAGGCCGGCGACGACCCCCCCGCCACCGGAGTCGATCAAGCCACCGCCGTGTTCAAGGCGTTGCCCCCGAAGGGCAAGGCCGTCGATCAGCCGACCACCATGCTCAAGATCGGCGACCACAAGGCCGGGGCCGGGAAGTCCGAGAGCAAGGGCGAGGAGAAGGGCGCTGCAAAGCCCGCTGCAAAGCCCGCCGCAAAGCCGGAGGGCGACGCCGAGCGCACCAGCAAGTTCGTCGCGCTCAAGCCGCTGGACGACGCCTCGCCCCGCGGCGGCGCACTGCCCCCGCCCGCGGCACCCCCCGCGCCCAAGGCGCCCGCGCCAGAGAAGGCGTCCGCGCCGGAGCAGGCTGCTGGTCAAGGGAACGTAGGCCCCGAGCGCACCACCCAGCAGCCGCTCCCCCCGCGGCCCCCGCTGGACCTCCTCGCCGAGCTGACCAACACCCCGCCGCCGCCGGAGACCCGCGTCCGCACCGCCGTTCGCCGGGTCAAGGTGTGGACGCCGCTGGTGCTGCTACTGGTGATCGTCTTTGCGGTCGTACAGGCCATCCGCCCGCTGCCGACGCCCACCCTGACGCTCACCGCGAAGGAGACCGTCTCCTTCGAGGGCGAGAAGCCGTCCATGCCGTGGCCCGGCGAGGGCCAGGCCGCGATGGACGTCAACGGCATCGGGACGTTCGGTTCGTCCGGCGACCAGAAGCCCGTGCCGATCGCCAGCATCGCCAAGGTCATGACGGTCTACCTCGTCCTGCGTGACCACCCGCTGAAGCCGGGCAACAACGGCCCGGACATCCCGGTCGACGCCGCCGCCGAGAAGCACTACGAGACCGGCAAGGCGGAGAACGAGTCGGTCGTGAAGGTCTCCGAGGGCCAGAAGATCAGCCAGTACGAGGCGCTCCAGGCGGTCATGCTGCCGTCCGCGAACAACATCGCCAAGCTGCTCGCCCGCTGGGACAGCAAGAGCGACTCCGAGGACGAGTTCGTCGCGAAGATGAACAAGACGGCCAAGGAACTCGGCATGAAGAACACCCACTACACGGACCCCAGCGGCCTGGACAAGACGACCGTCTCCACCGCCGAGGACCTCGTGAAGCTGGGCCGGGCCGCGATGGAGGACCCGGTCTTCAACGAGATCTCCCGCCAGCCCAGCTACAAGGACCTCAACGGCGACAAGCAGAACAACTTCTTCGGGCTCGTCCCGACGGTCGCCATCGGCATCAAGACCGGCACCACCACCGCGGCGGGCGGCAACATCCTCTTCGCCGCGGAGCAGAAGGTCGGCGGCCAGACCCGCACGATCATCGGCGCCGCCCTCGGCCAGTACGGCGACAACGGCACGGCCAACATCGACGAGGTCACCGGGGTCACCCGCAAGCTGATCGAGGCGGGCCAGGGCGCGCTCAAGGCCAAGAAGATCGTGAAGAAGGGCGATGTCGTCGGCGAGGTCGACGACGGTCTGGGCGGCACGACCCCGGTCGTCGCCACCAAGGACGTCAGCGCCGCGGGCTGGTCCGGCCTGACCGTGAAGCTGAAGCTGAACGACCAGGACGGGCAAACGGTTCCGCACTCGGCGAAGGCCGGCACCAAGGTCGGCGTCCTGAGCGTCGGCGACGGCAAGGACGGCGCCGTGGAGGTGCCCGTCGCGCTCCAGAAGGACCTCGCGGAGCCGGGCTTCGGAGCCAAGCTCACACGCGTCGGCTGAAGCACCCGCAGCAGCAGTACGCAGCACTGACCAGCAGGCGTGGGCGGAGGCGCAAGCCGCCGCCCACGCCCCTGTCTTGACCGGACCGGCAGACGGACCCGGCAGCTGGACCCGGAAGCTCCGGGCCGATCCCGCGCAGAGGGAGCCGCCGCCCCCCGGCACCCTCCGCGCGCTGCGTGCTAGCGTCACAAGCTCGGGGGGAGTACGCCTGGGCTGAGTGACGGGGTGTTCCGGGACGGACCCCCTGCCAAGCCCCCCGGACGGACAGAACGACACGGGGAGTGCCGCAAGTGGCCACAGCGGAGCCGACGCGAGCCGACGACGCCGATCCTGATTCCGGCACCGGTGGCGGCACCCGCACCGGGGCGCGAATACACCTGCCCGCGCAGCGCAGCGCCTCCGACGAACCCGAAGAGACGTCGCGCTGGAAGCGGTTCCTGCGCCACCCCGTGACCCGCCACCCGGTGACCGTCGCGACGGTCACCGCGGCCGTCCTGCACATCCTGTGGTTCTTCATCTTCGCCAACAGCGGCGGAGACCTCGCCGCGCAGGACGCCTGGGCCGAGTTCGTGGGACGGCACCCCGACTCCGCGTACAACCTCGCCTGGTACGGCGGGATGCACCCGGTGTCGTACAGCGTCGTCTCGCCGTATCTGATGTCGGTGCTCGGCGTCCGGACCACGATGATGATCGCCGGGACGATCTCCGCGGCGATGCTCACGATGATCCTGGTCCGCAGCCGCGCGGTGAAGCAGCCGCTGTGGCCCGCGATGGCGGGTGTCTTCGCGCTGTTCGCCAACGCGGTGTCGGGCCGCGTGACCTACGGACTCGGCCAGATGTTCGCGCTGATGGCGGTCGCCGCAGTCTTCTGCTGGCCCTACCGCTGGCGCTACAAGCGGTGGGCGAAGGCCCTGGTCGCCGCGCCCTTCGCGGCCCTGGCCACCATGGGAAGCCCGGTGGCCGGGCTCTTCGTGGGCATGGTCGCCGTCGCCCTGTTCCTCAGCAAGCGCTACCCCGGCGCGTACGCGCTGGGCCTCGCGCCCGCCGTCGTCGTGGGCCTCTCCGCGTGGCTCTTCCCCTTCTCCGGTACGCAGCCGATGTCGTTCGGGTCGGCCTCGCTGCCGCTGCTCTACTCCGCGTTCGTCTTCTTCGCCGTACCGAAGGAGTGGAAGACCGTACGCATCACGACGGTCGTGTACGCGGCCTTCGTGCTCGGCGTCTGGCTGATCAACTCGCAGATCGGCTCCAACATCACCCGCCTCGCGATGTCCTTCTCGGCCGTCGCGCTGCTCGCGGCCCTGCCGTTCGCCGTACGGAAGACCCGCAAGTGGTACGTGATCGTCGTGGCGCTCGCCGGTTTCGTCGGCTGGGTCGGGTACAAGGCGGGCGACGACGCGGTGCACACCACGCCCGTCGCCTCCTGGACGCGTGAGCTCGCGCCGCTCGTCAACGAGCTCCAGGAGGTCGGCGCGGAGAAGGGCCGCGTCGAGGTCGTCCCCGCGCGCAGCCACCGCGAGGCCTCCGCGGTCTCCCCGTACGTGAACCTCGCCCGGGGCTGGAACCGCCAGGCGGACATGGAGCGCAACCCCCTCTTCTACGACGACACCCTCAACTCCGCGAACTACCACGAGTGGCTCCAGCGCTGGTCCGTGCATTTCGTGGTGCTGCCCAACGGCGAGCCCGACGGCGACGGCGGCAAGCGCGAGGCCGCGCTGATCGAGCGGGGTCTGCCGTATCTGAAGCAGGTGTGGGTGGACTCGAACTGGCAGCTGTACGAGGTCACCGACCCGACGCCGCTCGCCGAACCGCCCGCGGTCGTCGACCGTGCCGAGGCGGGCGGGATGACGATCAAGGTGAAGAAGGCGGGCCGGGTCCTGATCCGCGTCCCGTACTCGCCGTGGCTCAGCATCGTCGACGCCGAGGGCAAGGGCGTTCAGGCGCCGAAGGAGACCGAGGAGTCCAAGCGGCGGGGGGAGCTCGACGAGAACGCCCCCAAGAAGTTCGACAACGTCAACGGCTGCCTGATGGAGGCCGAGGAGGACGCCGAGGGCGACAAGTGGACCGAGCTCATCGCTCCGGGCCCCGGCGTCTACCGCCTCGGCGCGCCCTACCAGCTCCCGCGCGGCACGGCCTGCCCGGAGGAGATGCGCGAGAGCCTGCGCTGAGGGGTGCGGGCAGGGCGTAGCTCCCTGCCCGCACAACCGCTACCGGCTCACGCGGTTACCGGCGCCTAGTTACCGGCTCATACCGTTACCGGCTCACTCCGTCCCCGCGGCCGGAGCCACCGGGAACGCCACGTCGCACACCTCGTCCCGGGGACCGGCCGAGTCCCACTCCACGAAGTAGACCTCCCGGCACGCCCCCGCGACCCGCAGCCCTTCCCGGGCCACCCACGCCTCCACCGCGTCGAAAGCGCCGATGATCTGCGGATAGGAGACCTGGGCCTTGGTGATGCGGGTGAAGGCGAGCCGGTGGGCGGGCTCCACGCGGAAGCCGGTGCCCCGCTCCCGCCCCGCCCGCTGCGCCCACGCCCGCGCCGCCTCCGCGTCCCTGACCGGGACGCAGGCCTCCGCCGGGCCGTCGCTGTCCTGGGTCACCTCGGAGTGGTAGACGACGAACGACGGGGCCGCGATGCCGCCGCACTCCCTCTCGGCAGCCTCCTCCAGGCGCTGTGTCGACGCGCCGATCCAGACCGGCAGTTCCTCGGCGAGCAGGTGCCTGCTCTCGCAGATCACGTACTGCTCCGGCACGTCGACCGTCTTGATCTCGAAGTCCTTTTCGTACATCTCACAACCTCTTCCGGACAGTCGTCCACGGAGGTACCCCACGAGCGTGCGCTGCTCCGCGTGCCGCTCCTCGACGCCCGCCCAGTACGCGGCGACCGCCTGCCCCGCTCCCTCGCCGTCGAGCCGTACCGTCGCGGCGATGTCCGCGAGCGGCATGCCGAGACGGCGCAGCAGGACGACGGTGCGGGCGTCCTCCACCTGGGCCGCGCGGTAGTGGCGGTAGCCGGTGGCCCCGTCGACGTACGCCGGGGTCAGCAGGCCGAGGCGGTCGTACAGGCGCAGGGCCTTGGGCGAGAGCCGTGCCCTTGCGGCGAACTGGCCGATGGTGAGCAGCGGTTCGCCGGCCGCCGAACCGTCCTGCGGTGCGTGTACGTCCATGGGGGCATCCTCCGTCACCGGGCCCCTCGGCCCGGCACGCAGGACGATGGGCTCTGCCCCAGGGGGAAGGTCAACCGGTGCCGTTCGCGGCCGGTGGCGCCCCCTGGTGGCCGTAGTACGCCTGTGCCTCCAGCCAGCGCCGGTGCCTGCCGCGCCGTACCCCCACGATGATCGCGATGCCCGCGCCCGCGAGGAGGCCCAGGAGCGGCACGACGACGGTCACGACTATGCCGCCGACGAAGGAGGCGAGGTCCGCGTCGTCTCCGGGCGCGAAGGTGAGGGCGCCGCGCGGGTCGTCGCACCGTACGCCGTAGTCCCCGGTGGTGTCCGCCTCGAGCACGAACACCCGCTGCCATTCGACGCTGCCCTTGGTCACGGTGAAGGTGCTGTCGGGTGTGGTCACGCGGGGCACGGAACCGGCGGGCCCGGAGACCACCTCGCAGTGCGCGCTGGCGAGGAACGGACTGCGTACGTAGATGGCGGCGTCGTCCTCGGGGCCGATCCGCAGTGTGACGGACCGGCCGCTCGCGAACGCCTCCGTGTCGTCGACGGAGTCCACCGTCGAGGTCAGCGTCATCACGAAGCTCGCGATGCCGATGCCCACACAGACCGCCGCGATGAGCCCCGCGACGACGAACCACCGCCGCCGGGGCCGCAGTTCCCCCGCGTCGATGCGGGGCGGCGGCCCTGGCGGTGGCCCATAGGGATACATATCGGAACGATGGCAGCCCGCGGGCGGTCGGCGGAAGATACCTGAGGATGAGCTAGCGGGAATCGCCGTCCGCAGAGTCCTTCAGGTAGTCCTGCCAGATCCGTACGGGAAAGACGTTCCCGTGCCGCGACTTCGCCCCGCCCACGCCCGACATGGGCAGCAGCTGCGGTTCGTCGGGGCTGGTCCTGAACATCGTCACGGCGGTCGACAACTCCTCGGTGGTCGCGGTGAACCAGGCCGACCGGAGGCGGTCCTGGTCGCCGGTGCGCCCCGCGACGACCGGCCGCCGGACGGACGACATGCCGACGCCCCGCATCGCGTCGGCGGCCTGGTCGGCCACGTCCGGGTCGAGCGCGCGCCGCGCACCGGGCCGCGCGAGGCCGTCGACGGCCACGTCGTCCTTGACGACCTTGGTCACGGAGTAGGGGTCGTGCTGGAGGCCGCGGCCCACGAAGGTTCCGTAGGCGCCCGCCATGCGGATCGCGCTGGGGGCCGACGTGCCGACGGGGAAGGTCTTGTCCAGGCGGGCCATGCTTCCGTCGAGCAGCCCGGAGGCGACGGCGGTGCGCCGCACCCGGTCCAGGCCGACGTCCTTGCCGAGACGCATGTAGGTGGCGTTGCCGCCCTTCGCGAGGGCCTGGCGCAGGGTGGGGTGGGTGTCGTCGGGGCCGCTGCCGGGGGTGGTGGGACCGGAGCCGCCGGTGGGCACGGCGGCGGTGACCAGCAGGCGGCCGCTGTCGTCGTAGAAGCTGTCGGCCGAGACCGCCTGCCACGGGGTGGCGCGCCCCGCCGGGCTGCCGGTGCCGTGTTCGAGGGCGGCGGCCAGGACGAAGGGCTTGAAGGCGGAGCCGACGGGGACGCCGGAGGTGTCGGCGTTGTTGGTGAAGTGCTCGGTGGCGTCGGTGCCTCCGTACAGGGCGAGGATGGCGCCGTCGGACGGTCGCACGGACGCGGCGCCCACCTGCACGCCCTTGTCGGCGGCGCGCTTCTTCGGGTCGATGTCGCGGTCGAGCACGCGCTCGACCGAGCCCTTCAGGCGCCGCACCTTCTCCTTGTCGAAGGTGGTGTGGATCTTGTAGCCGCCGAGGGCGAGGTCCTTGTCGGTGAGGGAGGTGTGCTGCTTGACGTACTTGTTCGCGACGTCGACGAGATAGCCGGTCTGTCCGCCGAGACTGGTGGCCCTGGACTCCTTGTGGGGCTCGGGGAAGGTCGTGAACTTCGCGCGCGCTTCGGGCTTCATGAGCCCGGCCTTGACCTGCCGGTCGAGAATCCAGCTCCAACGGGCCACGGAACGCCGGTGGTTGGCGCGACTCGCGGACGGGTCGTACTGCTCGGCGCCCTTGAGGAGAGCGGCCAGGGCGGCGCCCTGACCGGCGTCGAGCTCCTTGGCGGGGATCCCGTAGTAGGCGTGGGCGGCGGCCTCGATGCCGTAGGCGCCGCGCCCGAACCAGCTGGTGTTGAGGTAGCCCTGCAGAATCTCCCGCTTGCTCTTGCGCTGGTCCACCTTCAGCGCGATGACGAACTCCTTGACCTTCCGGGACACCGTCTGGTCCTGGGAGAGGTAGGTGTTCTTCACGTACTGCTGGGTGATCGTGGACCCGCCCTGTGTCTCCTGGCCGCGGACCATGTTGACGGCGGCGCGGGCCAGGCCCTTGGGGGAGACGCCGGAGTCGCTGTAGAAGGTGTCGTTCTCGGCGGCGATGACGGCGTTCTCGACGGCGTCGGGAATCTCCGAGAGCCGGATGTTCTGCCGGTTCACCTCACCGGTGCTGACCATCTGGGTGCCGTCGGCCCAGTAGTAGACGTTGGCCTCGCGCCGGGCCGCCGCGTTCTCGTCGGGGATGTCCACGGAGAGGTACACGACGGCGAAGAGGCAGACGGCGGCGCAGACGCCGAGGCCGAGGGAGCCGGCCCACTGCCGCCAGGACGGCAGCCAGCGGCGGAGGCCGCGTCTGCCGCGCCGGGGGTAGTCGATGAGGCGGCGCTTCGGCTTGCGGGCGCGGGCGCGGGGGCGTTCGGGCCCGCGCACCGGCTTCCCCAGAGAGTGTGTCCCCATGCCGGGGGAGAGGGGGCGGTGGGTGCGGGGGGTTGGCCGGGGACGTATTAGGGGGGCGTAACAAGGAGTTCGTGCTGGTCAGGGCGGAGTGGCGAGGGCTGGCGAGGGCTGGCGAGGGGCTGACGAGGGGCTGTCGAGGGCTTTCTGCGGGCGGGGCCCGGCCGCGGCGGCTCCCCTGGGCCGCGGCCGGCCCGCCTCAACCATGGGGCCGAATACATGCGGGAGTGCCCCGACCTCCATGGGAGTTCATTGCCTCATCAACCTCATTGCCTCTCCACTGCACGTGTTCCCGGGATGAGGCACTCGACACAGGTTGAAACCGCCACCGCCACGGCAGTGCACGGGCGCACACCCGGGCTCCGTACGCTCAGCGCCGGGCGTTCTCCGGCACCGTGATCTGCTTCTCGCCCCAGCCCATCCGGGTCGTCGCCGAATAGTTGACCGTCGTGCCCGCGTCGAGACCGGCTTCCCCGGCCTTCGCCGAGGGCTCGACCAGGACGGACTGCTCGGCGAGCAGCTTGCCGGTGGCCCCGTCGACGACCAGGCGCTGTTCCACGCTGCCGAGCGGTGTCCGCGCGGTGCCGGGGAAGGCGAAACCGACGCCCTCGCGCCCCAGCGGATCGGTGACGTCGCCCAGTCCCCGGACGCCGGGCTGCTCCGCCATCACGCGATACGCGGCGGCCCGGACGGCGGGCTTCACCGGCATCGTGATGAGGTCGGCGGCCGTACGCAGCACGTAGGCGGTACGGCCCGCGTCGGCGTCGGCTCCGCTGTCCCGCGCGTACAGACGCTCCAACTCGCGCCGCAACTCCGCGCTGGTGGAGGGCAGTTCACGCAGGTCCTGATACGAGACGTTGCGCGGCCCGACGGCGTAGATCTTGTCGTCGGAGTCGGTCCGCATGACGTTCGGCTGCTGGGCCCCCATGGTGTACCCGAGGGTGCCGCCTGCTTCGTTGCCCGGCACCTCGGCCCGCATCGTGGCGGGTGAGCCCGCTGCCCGCCAGCGCGCCGCGTCCTTCTCGGTGCGGGGCTCGGTCACGGCGTCCAGTCCGGAGACCATGAGGCTGCGGGTGCCGGGGCGTACGCCGACGGACCACTGTCCGGTGGACTTGGTCCGCACGCCGATGGCCTCCCCCTTGCCTCCCTCGGGGCTGACGACGTTCACGTCCTGCGAGCGGGTGGTGGTCTGCCAGTAGGCCCCTTCGGCGGTCGCTGTCTCCGCCTTCTTCGCCACGCTGAGGAGTTCGAGGCGGCCGTCGGCCTGCGGGCCGGACGCCGGCGAGGACTGCCGGGGGCCGTCGGCAGGGCCCTGGCTCTGGCTCTGGTCGAGGGTGCTCACGACCACCGCGGAGGCGGCGACGGCGGCGACGGCCGCCATGGCTCCGAGCGGCCGGATACCGCCCCACAGCCGCTTCGGCGAGCGTGCGGCGCGGCTGTCGGCGGCTCCGGCCATGATGCGGGGCAGGTCCTCGCGCTGCCGCCGGGAACCGGCGAGACGGGCCGGGTCGAGTTCGTCGGGCCGGGCGTCCGCGAGCACTTCCATGACGTCGGAGGGGCGGGACGTGCCGTGCTGGTTCTTCATGTGAATGCTCCGTTGCGATCAGTGCGGCGGGGGGTGTGCGCGGGGGGCGCGGAGCCGGTGTCGTCCGCGAGGGCGGCGGAGACGGGCCCCAGGGCCTTCTCCAGCCGCCGGCGGGCCCGGTGCAGCCGTACGGTGAGCGTCGCGGTGCTGCACCGCAGGACCCGCGCGGCCTGCTTGGCGCTGAGCCCGTGCCAGGCGATGAGCGTCAGCAACTCCCGGTCGGCGTCGGACAGACCGGCGAGGGCCTGGAGTGCGGCGGCCCGATCCGTCACGTCGGCGGCGACGTCACCGACGTGCGCCCCCGCCCCGGCCCCGCTGCTGATGCGCCGGGCCTCGGCTGCGGCGATGTCGTACTGGCGGCTGTCCCGGCGCCGCAACTCGCGCACCAGATTGCGGGCCACTCCCAGCAGCCAGGGCAGCGCGGGCTGCGGAACGTCCCGCACCCGCCGCCAGGCCACGGTGAAGGTCTCGCTGGTGATGTCCTCGCCGACCTGCCGTCCCACCAGGCTCGTGGCGTAGGCGAGGACGCGCGGATAGCACTCCTCGTAGATGTCCCGGAAACGCTGGGCATGTGTCATGCGCCGTCCTCGTATCGGCTCTCTTACCGAGCAATGCGCACGGGAGCCCACTTCTTACAGGGAGATCCAGAATCCATCCGGGGCCACGCAAAAGGGCCAGCTCAGGAGGATGAATCCCCTGAACTGGCCCTCAATGCTGTGCCCCCGGCAGGATTCGAACCTGCGACACCCGCTTTAGGAGAGCGGTGCTCTATCCCCTGAGCTACGAAGGCGGGGTTGACTGATGCCGCCGCGGACGGCGGTTTCAGACAGGGTAGCGGATGGGGGCGGCGGGATGGTGTCCGGCCGGGGTCGTGCTGCTCAGGGCGTGGGGGTCCAGTTGTTCAGCCAGGTCGCGGGCTGCTGGGTCGCCGCTTGCGCGTCCGTCAGCTGTGGGCGGTCGGTGCTTGCCGTGCCGGCGCCCGCGCCCGTGTTCTTGTACTCCGCGAAACGGTCGTCCTTCCAGGAGAAGCCGCCCATGTCCGTCCAGGGGGTGGTCTTGATCGCTCCGCTCAGGGCTGTGTCGCGGACCGTCGTCTGCGGGTCCAGCGTCGCGTCGCCGCCCGCGTGCCAGTTGCGGCCCAGGTAGAAGCTGCGGGCCGACACGTCGCCGGTCACCGTGGAGTTCGTGATCAAGAAGCCCTTGCGGTCCGGCGCGGTGCTCGGCGCGGTGACGTAGCCCGCCGAAGTGCCGTCCCAGCGCTTCTTGAGGGTGATCACCGAGCGGTCCACCACCGCCGTCGCCCGGCCGAAGATGAAGTCCGTGTTGCCGATGATGTAGGAGTTGCGGATGTAGGCGCGGCCCAGTTCGGTCTTCGCCGCCGTGTCCAGCAGCAGCGTGTCCTGGTCGCCCTCCACGATCACGCCGTCCAGGAGCATCTTGTCCGCCGCCGTGCGCAGCGCCACCGCCTGGTGGCCCGACAGGTTCTGGTTCGCCTTTTCGTCGAAGTCGTTGGAGATCGTCAGGTTGCGGGCCTGGAAGTCGTCCGCCTCCGCCGCCACCGTCGCGCTGCCCGAGGTGCCGTACGTGCCCGAGCCGTCCGGCTTCGGGGTGCCCGCCGCGTTGTTGTAGACGATCACGCTGTCCTTGCGGCTGCCGCCCGTGCCCTGGAGCGTGACGTGGGGTTTCGACGACGGGATCTTCACCGCTTCCCGGTAGGTGCCCGGTGCGATGGAGACCGTGACCCGTGAGGGGTTGTTCGCCGGGATCGCGTCTATCGCCGACTGGACCGTTCTGTACTGGGCGCTGCCGTCTTTCGCGACCGTGAGGGTGGTGGCCGCGGTGGTCCCAGCGGTCGCCTTCACCGTCGTGCGCGGGCCCGCGCCCGCCTTCACCTTTGCCGGGACGTCCGCCGCCTTGTCGAGCGTGTAGGCGTAGAAGCTCTTCGGGTCGAACGCCGTGCCGCCGCTCTCGTTGCGGCCGCTCGTTCCGGCGAAGACGTTGCCCCGCTGCACGATCGAGGCCGTGCTGTCCTTGGTGACCGGGTTCCGCATGCCCTCGAAGTAGCTGTTCTCCAGGACCATCTTCGTGTTCCCGCGCGAGTAGTTCCCGTACGAGGACGTGATGTCCGTGCCCGCGACGTCCTGGAGGTAGTTGTTGTAGAGGTGCGCGTGCGCCACGTTGTCCGTGGAGGGGTTGCGCTGCTCCGTCTCGCGGAACCAGTTGTGGTGGATCGTGATGTCGGCCGTCGTGTTCTCGGTCCAGCCGATGCCGAAGGTCTTGTTGTTGTCGCTCAGTTTGTTCCAGGACACCGTCAGGTAGGTCGTGTCCTTGCGGCTGTCTATCAGGCCGTCCGCCATGTGACGCAGGTCGTTGTGATCGATCCAGACGTGGTGTGCGCCGTCCATCTGTACGGCGTCGAAGTCGTGCTCCTTGTCGTTCCACGTGCCCGCGTACGAGTCCCGGATCGTGAGGTTCCGGATGATGACGTTGTGCACTCCCTGGCCCAGGAAGAAGCCGCCGCCGACGATGTGGCCCGACGTGCCGGAGCCCACGATCGTCTTGTCCGAGGCGACCTTGATCTCCTTGCCCTTGGGGTCCATCGTGATCGTCGCGGCGACCACGATGACGTACGGGTCGGTGGCCGTCGCGTATTTCTCCAGGTCGGCGAGGTTTTTGACGGTGACCGTCTTGCCGTCGCGGCCGCCGTACGTGCCGTTCTGGCCCAGCGCGTCGACCGATGCGAAGCCGTCGGCGACGTCGGCGACGTCGGCCGCCAGGGTTGCCGCCGCGGCCCTCGGCTGCGTCTCCTCGCCGAAGATCCCGAAAGCCGTGCCGTACGTCAGCCCCGCCGCTGCCGCCATGGCGACCGGGATGCCGATCGTCAGATTCAGCCGACGCCTGCGGTGCCGGGCCGGCCCGCGCTCGTGCTGCTTGATCTCTGGCATGTGCCTCATCCGCCCTGGTGATAGTCGGTGTGCGTTGCGCAGGGCAGTCGCCACCGTGGGGCGGAATGGTTGCCACCGTGGCTACGGCGTCCCTGTTGTCCCCGGTGGCCCCGGCGTCCCTGCCGTGCCCGTCGTCCACGTGTAGGCGTGCAGGCGCAGCGCGAGCTGGATCTCCAGGGAGCGCTCCGGGGACTGCCAGTCGTCGCCCAGCAGGTGGCCGATGCGGTCCAGGCGCTGGACCACCGTGTTCACGTGGACGTGGAGGGATTCCTTGGCCTTGGACTGGCTCATCCCGCAGGCGAAGTAGGCCCGCAGGGTGTGGACGAGTTCGGTGC
>NZ_JBNNJZ010000039.1:0-35575 GCF_050270335.1 Streptomyces sp. NPDC059900 | reverse complement strand
ACACAGACCTGCAAGGGCGTACGGGCCTACGGGCCGGGCTTGAGCGTCGCCTCGATGCCCGCGATCAGCAGGTCCAGGGCGACCGTGAAGTCCAGCTCCCACATCTCCTGGACCGTGGACCCGCCCCGCGCCTTCATCAGGTCGTTGGAGCCGTGCAGGGTCTCCCCCAGGTCCGGATGGTCGTTGACCGCGCCCATCGCCTCCTCGAAGTACTCCTCGGGAGTGAGCCCGGCGGCGGCGCACCGCGCGATGTAGTGGCCCTGGACCGTGCCGAATCCGTACACGAACTGGAAGACCGCGGCGATCGTTCCGGCCTGTTTCTCCGTCGGCAGGCCGGTCCCGCGGACCACCTCCTGCACGCTCAGGGCGAACTTGATCCAGTTCGGGCCGACGTTGAGGAAGTTGCCGATCAGCGGCGACACCCACGCGTGCCTGACCAGCATCGCGCGGTATTCCTGGGCCAGTTCGCGCATCGTCTCGCGCCACCGGTCGGGGGTGACCGGCTCCGGGCCCGGCAGGGTCATCTCCCCGGCGGCCGCGTCCAGGGCCAGTTCGAGGAGGTCGTCCTTGGTGTCCACGTACCAGTACACGGACATCGCCGTGACGTTCAGGTCCGCGGCGAGGCGGCGCATGGAGAACTTGGCGAGGCCCTCCTCGTCCAGGAGACGGACCGTGGCCTCGGTGATGCGCTCCCGGTCCAGGCCCGACGGCTGATCACTCCTGCGGCCCGCGCCGTTCCGGAGGGCCTTGCCCTCCAGCCAGACACTGGTCCGCGCGGGGCGCTTCGCGCGGTCGGCTGCCTTCGCCATGGCGCACCTTCCTGGTCCTGAGCTCTTGTACTGGTACCGGTGGTCCCGCGGCGGGCGACAGACCGGAATCGGCCAGTCCGTCGCCCACCCGTCGATGCTATGCGGACGCCGTGGCCGGGTCCGTCTTCGCAGAGTCTGCCCTCTCCGCACGCTTCAGCAACGCGGCTGCCACCATGCCCCCGAGGAACACGGCCACCGCCCCCACCAGCTGACTGGTCTCAAGGCCCGAGGAGAACGCGTCGGCGATCCTCGTACGTTCGGCGTCGGACCCGGCGGCCGCGAGGGCGGCGGGCAGCGAGGCCGCGGAGACGGCGACGAGCGAGGCGAAGCGCGAGTTCAGGACAGCGCCGAGGACCGCTACGCCGAGGCCGTTGCCGAACTCCGCGAGCGTGCCGTTGATCCCCGCGCCCACGCCGGCCTTCTCCGGCGGGATCGCGCTCATGATCGCGTTGGCCATGGCGGGCATGGCAAACGCGATGCCCGCGCCCATCACGATGAGACCGGCCAGCATCCCGGTGTAGTTGTCGCCGCCGAACACGGCGATCGCGGCGAGGCCCGCGGACAGCAGCGTCATGCCGATGGCGATCGTCGCCGGAGTACTGGTCTTCTTCAGGAGCCACGCGCCAAGCCCCGTGAGGTTGAGCACGACGACGGTGACCGCAAGCGGCGCCGTGCGCAGGCCTGCCTCCAACGGCTCGTATCCGAGGACGAACTGGAGGTGCTGGGTCAGCAGGAAGAGCGAACCGCCCAGGCCGAAGGCGACCAGGATGGCGCCCGCGACGGCCCCGATGAACTTCTGGTTGCGGAAGAAGTGCATGTCCAGCATCGGGTACGGGATGCGCAGCTCCCACCACACGAAGATGCCGAGTACGACCACGCCCACCCCGGCGGCGGCGAGCACCTGCGTCGACGTCCAGCCGTGCTCGGGCCCGGAGATGATCGCGTACACGACCGAGGCCATGCCGATGGTGGAGAGCAGCGCGCCGAGCAGGTCGGGGCGGTCGCCCTGCGGGTTCTTGGACTCGGGGACCAGTTTGACCACGGCGGCGAGCGCGATGAGCGCCACGGGGATGTTGATCAGGAAGATCGCGCCCCACCAGAAGTGGTTGAGCATGACGCCGCCCATCAGCGGGCCGAGCGCGAAGCCGAGGGAGTTGACGGTCGACCAGAGGCCGATCGCCTTCATCCGCTCGCTGTCGTCGAAGATCTGCACGACCACCGCGAGCGTGGTGGTGATCAGGAGCGCACCGCCGACGCCCATCCCGGCCCGCGCGGCGATGAGCTGCGCGGAGGACTGGGAGAGGCCCGCGACCAGCGAACCGATGCCGAAGAGGGCGAGGCCCGCGGTGAGCATCTTCTTGCGGCCGTAGCGGTCGGAGGCGCTGCCCGCGGTGAGCAGCAGGCCGGACTGGACGAGCGAGTAGGCGTTGATCATCCACTGGATGTCGGCCGTGGACGCGTCCAGTTCCTCGGTGAGGGAGGGGATGGCGACGTTCAGGACGGTGTTGTCCAGGAGGACCGTGAGCTGAGCCAGGCAGATGACGCCGAGGATCAGCCAGCGCTGGGGGTGCGCTGCGGGGGTGGGGGTCTCGGCGGTCGTCGTTGCCGTCATGCCCTCTCCTTTTTCTTATACGGTGTACGTGAGGGGATGCCTTACACCGTAAGGCATCTCTCGTACGGCGTACAAGGGGGTTTCGGTGGACATGCCGAAAGGGCCGACCGCGCGTGGCGGTCGGCCCTTGATCGTGCGGGTCAGGAGCTGGGTCAGCTCTTCTTCGGCTGGGTCAGGTCGTAGAAGGTCGAGCTGCCGACGGTGACCTTCTTGTAGTTGTCCTCCACCCAGGAGGTGATCTTGGAGGAGGTGCCGCTGTCGCCGCCCATGCCGCCTCCCATGCCACCGCCGGAGATGAAGTAGTGGATCTTTCCGTCCTCGACGTACTGCTTGAACTGGGCGAGGGTCGGTGACGGGTCGCTGCCGTTGAAGCCACCGATGGCCATCACCGGGTCGCCGGTGGCCAGTTGGTAGCTCGCGGCGTTCTGCGAGCCGATGGCCGCCGCCGCCCAGGTGTAGTCCTCGGAGTCCGCCTCCAGGAGCTTCTTCGCCTTGGCGCTGACCTGCGCGCCGTCGAGGAGGCCGCCCATGCCGCCGCCTCCGCCCATGCCGCCGCGCTCACCGGTACGGCCGCCGGGGAATCCTCCCTGCTGCTGCTTGCCGGTCTGGCCCTGCGAGTTGCCGCCCTGCTTGCCGGTCTGGCCGTTCTGGCCGGGGGGCTGGCCCATACCGCCGCTGTTCTGACCGCCGCCGTTCTGACCGCCGGTAGGAGGCTGCATGGCGTTGCCGTTCTGACCGCCGGGAGCCTGGCCGTTCTGGCCCGCCTGCCCGTTCTGGCCAGGCGGCTGCATCCCGCCGCCCCCGCCCCCGCCAGGACCACCGCCACCGGGCCCGCCCCCCATCCGCCCCGCCGAAGCCGGCCCCGCGGTCACGATCGACCCGGTGTGCGCGCTGTTCACGGTGGAGAGGGTGTACGCGACCGGCCCCGCAAGGGACGCGGCGAGGCTCAGCCCGACCGCCGCAAGGGCCAACTGCCGCCCGAGCCGCGCCGCGAGCAGCAGCCCCAGCGCACCCGCGAGGCCGCCGACGAGCACCGCCCAGCGCAGCCACGGCAGGTAGTCCGGGGTGCGGCCGAGCAGGACGTACCCCCACCAGGCCGTGCCCGCGACGCTCACGCCGAGCAGCGCGCCCGCCCACCACTTGGCCCGCTCCTCCCACAGGACCGTGGCGCCCATGCCGATCAGCGCCGCGATGTAGGGGGCGAGGGCGACCGTGTAGTACTGGTGGAAGATCCCCGCCATGAAGCTGAAGACGGCCGCCGTCATCAGCAGGGCGCTGCCCCACGCGACGAACGCCGAGCGCGTGGTGTCGGTCCTGCGGGCCTTCCAGGTGAGGATGATGCCGCCGACGAGCAGGATCAGCGCGGCGGGAAGGAGCCAGGAGATCTGGGCGCCGACCTCGGAGTTGAACATCCGCCCGAGCCCGGTCTCGCCCCACTGGCTGCCGCCGCCACCGCCGGGACCGCCCCCGCCGCCGACGCTGCCGGTCTCCTCGCCGTTGATGCGGCCCAGGCCGTTGTAGCCGAAGGTCAGCTCAAGGAAGGAGTTGTTCTGCGAGCCGCCGATGTACGGACGCGAGGACGCGGGCCAGAGCTCCACGATCGCCACCCACCAGCCGCCGGCCACGATCATCGCGAGCCCGGAGAGGGCCAGCTGGCCGAAGCGCTTGCGCAGCCGCACGGGCGCGCACACCGCGTACAGGACGGCGAGCGGCGGCAGGATCAGGAACGCCTGGAGCGTCTTGGCGAGGAAGGCGAGGCCGACCGCGACGCCCGCCCACACCAGCCACTTGGTGCGGCCGTGCTCCAGGGCGCGCAGGACGCAGTACACGGTGACGGTCATCAGGAGCGCGAGCAGCGCGTCCGGGTTGTTGAACCGGAACATCAGCGCCGCGACCGGCGTCAGCGCGAGCACCGCGCCCGCGATCAGCCCGGCCGCCGGGCTGAAGCGGCGGCGCACGGCGGCGTACAGGACACCGACCGTCGCGACGCCCATGAGCACCTGCGGGGCTAGCACCGCCCAGGAGTTGAGCCCGAAGAGGCGTACGGACAGGGCCATCGGCCAGAGCGCGGCCGGGGGCTTGTCGACGGTGATCGCGTTGCCCGCGTCGAGCGAGCCGAAGAACATGGCCTTCCAGCTCTGGCTGCCCGCCTGGACGGCCGCGGAGTAGAAGGAGTTGGCGTAACCGGACGCGCTCAGGTTGAACAAGTACAGGACCGCGGTCGCGAGCAGCAGCCCCAGGAAGGCGGGGCGCGCCCAGCGCGGGTCGTCGGGGCGTCCGCGCCACAGCCGCTCGGGCAGGGACCGCGTGCCCCGGTGGGCGCGCTCACCCGGCGCCGCGAGCGGCGGCGCGGGCGCGTGGGAAGTCGTCGTCATCGTGCGTCCCTCGGATCGTGTGCGTAGGTGAGTTCGTACGAGGCTTCGGGCGCCGCCGCGGCGTACCGCCCCTCCGGGAAGACCCAGGCCCGCAGCAGCAGGAACCGCAGCACCGTCGCCGCGAGGTTGGCGGCTATGAGCACCGCCAGTTCCGTGCCGTGGGAGGCGTTGCCGGACGCGGCGCCGAGCGCGGCGAGCGAGCCGCTGGTCAGGGCGAGCCCGATGGCGAAGACCACCAGGCCCTGCGCCTGGTGCCGCATCGCCCGGTCGCGGCCCCGCACCCCGAAGGTCAGCCGGCGGTTGGCGGCGGTGTTGGCGACCGCCGAGACGAGCAGGGCGAGCGCGTTGGCCACCTGCGAGCCCGAGAACGTCCGGAACCCGGAGTACAGCAGGAGGTAGAAGAGCGTGGAGAGCGCGCCGACCACGCAGAAGCCGACCAGCTGGCGGGCCAGGCCGCGCGGCACACCGGGCAGTTGCCGGTCGCGCGGGTCGTCCCCGAAGGGGCGCGTGAGGCGGTCGAGGGGGAGCGCGCCGACGGCGAGGGCCTTCCCCACCCGCCACACCCCCTTGAGGTCGTCCGTGGCCGTCTTGACCAGGTGGACCGTCGAGTCCGGGTCGTCGACCCAGTCGACCGGCACCTCGTGGATGCGCAGGCCCGCGCGCTCGGCGAGCACCAGCATCTCGGTGTCGAAGAACCACCCGGTGTCCTCGACGAGCGGAAGCAGCACCCCCGCCACGTCACCCCGGATCGCCTTGAATCCGCACTGGGCGTCGGAGAAGCGGGCCTGGAGCGAGCCGCGCAGGATGAGGTTGTACGAGCGCGAGATGAACTCCCGCTTCGGGCCGCGCACCACCCGTGAGCTGCGCGCGAGCCGGGACCCGATCGCCAGGTCCGAGTGCCCGGAGATCAGCGGCGCCACCAGCGGGAGCAGTGCGTTGAGGTCGGTGGACAGGTCGACGTCCATGTAGGCGAGGACGGGAGCGTCCGAGGCGGACCACACGGTGCGCAATGCCCGCCCGCGCCCCTTCTGTTCGAGCCGCGTGTACCGGACCTCTTCGCTCGACGCCGCGAGCCGCGCCGCCACCTCGGGGGTACGGTCCGTGGACGCGTTGTCCGCGATGGTGATGCGGAAGGGGTAGGGGAAGGTCCGTACGAGGTGGTCGTGCAGCCGCTGAACGCACGGCCCCAGGTCCTTCTCCTCGTTGTAGACGGGGATCACGATGTCCAGGACGGGAACGTCGCGCCATCCGGCGGGGAGGTGGGCCCGGGCCGGCAGAGGGACCGAGCAAGCACCGCCCGAAGCAGAGTCGGTTTGCATGACACCGACATTCGCCAAGTGGTCTGTCAGGCCTGTGTGGTGAGCCTGTGGCCCGCCTGTGAGTCCCGCCCCGGCCCGCTGACCTGCGGCGATCCCTGCTCCGATACGGCGGGCAACGTCACCGTGAAGACGGTACGACCCGGCACGCTGTCGACCGTCACACCACCGCCGTGTGCCGCCACGATGGCCTGCACGAGGGCCAGTCCGAGCCCCGTGGACCCGGCGTTGCGCGAGCGCGATGCGTCCCCGCGGGCGAACCGTTCGAAGACGTGGGGGAGGAGCGCGGGGGAGATACCGGGGCCGTTGTCCTCGACCTCAAGGCACACGCCGGCTCCGGCCCGCCGCACGCGTGCGGTGACCTTCGTGCCCGGTGGGGTGTGCGTACGCGCGTTGGCGAGGAGGTTGACGACGACCTGCTGGAGGCGGGCCGGGTCGGCGAGGACGAGCGCGGGCTCGTCCGGCAGCTCAAGGGCCCAGTAGTGCTCGGGCCCCGCGGCCCGCGCATCACTCACGGTGTCCACGACCAGCGGAGAGAGATCAGTGCTCTGATACGAGAGCGGCAGTCGGGCACCCGGCATACCGGGGCCGTTCCCGCCGGTACGCCCGCCGTCCCGCCCCTCGTCGAGGCGCGCGAGCAGCAGCAGGTCCTCCACGAGCCCCGTCATCCGCTGCGCCTCGGACTCGATGCGCCCGAGGGCATGCCGGGTGTCGGGCCCGGTCGATTCCCTTCCCCTGCGCGTCAGTTCGGCATACCCGCGGATCGAGGCCAGCGGCGTACGCAGCTCATGGCTGGCGTCCGCGACGAATTGCCGTACCCGCGTCTCGCTCTCCTGGCGCGCGTGCAGCGCGGAGTGCACATGGTCGAGCATCCGGTTGAGCGCGGCGCCCACCTGGCCGACCTCCGTGTTCGGCTCCGTGTCCGGGACGCGCTCGTACAGCGTCACCTCACCGCTGTGCAGCGGAAGTTCGGAGACCCTGGTGGCCGTCGCCGCGACCCGGCGCAACGGCCGGAGGGCGACGCCGACCATCACCGCGCCGGTGAGCGAGGCGGCGACCAGGCCCGCCGCGGTGACGCTGACCTCGACGATGATCAGCGTTTCGAGGGTGTTCTGCACCTTGGCCGTGGGGATGCCGACGAGGAAGTCGCCGTTGGGGCCCGAGACGTACTCCACTCGGTACTCGCCGCGGCCGGGGATGTCGACGTTGTGCGCGTCCTTGTCGCGCGGCACGGAGGCCAGAGCGTCGGACTGCGCCGCGTCTAGGTGCTCGGTCTGCGGCTCGAAGGTTCCGCTGTCGGGCTCGTCGCTGATCAGGGCCTCGCCGACCGAGCCGTCCTTCTCGACGACGGCCCCGATGGTGCCGACCTCCTGGGGCCCCTTGGAAACGAAGCGCAGCGGATCGCCGGAATCGTCGGAGAGCCCGCCGGGAATGTCCTCCCCCGGCTTCGGCATCGGCCCCGACGCACGCATCGCGACCGCGTGCAGCGAGTTGTCCAGCTGCTCGTACAGATGCGAGCGCAACGCGATGGTCGTCACCGTGCCGATTACCGCGCAGACCACGGCGATCAGGGCCACCGCCGAGACGACGAGCCGCGTCCGCAGCGACCGCGGCTGCCGTCTCCGCCTCATGAGGCGGCGGCCACCTCGGTCGAGGGCGCGGCCTTGATCAGGTAACCGGCACCGCGCCGCGTGTGGATCATCGGCTCACGCCCGGCGTCGATCTTCCTGCGCAGATACGAGATGTAGAGCTCGACGACGTTGGCCTGGCCCCCGAAGTCGTAGTTCCACACACGGTCCAGGATCTGCGCCTTGCTGAGCACGCGCCGCGGGTTGCGCATGAGGTAGCGCAGGAGCTCGAACTCCGTGGCGGTGAGGTGGATGGAGTCCCCTCCACGCGTGACCTCGTGGCTGTCCTCGTCGAGGGTCAGGTCCCCCACGGCCAGGACGGACTCACTGCGCCGGTCGCTCGCCCCGGCCCGGCGGATGAGGCCGCGCAGGCGTGCGACGACTTCCTCCAGGCTGAAGGGCTTGGTGACGTAGTCGTCGCCCCCGGCGGTCAGCCCGGCGATGCGGTCCTCTACGGCGTCCTTCGCCGTAAGGAACAGCACCGGCACGTCGGGCAGCTCGCGCCGGAGGCGTCCGAGCACGGCGAGGCCGTCCATGTCCGGCAGCATCATGTCGAGCACGACGGCGTCGGGCCGGAAGGCGCGGGCGGCACGGACCGCGCCGGCGCCGTCCCCCGCGCTGCGGATCTGCCAGCCCTCGTAGCGCAGGGCCATGGAGAGCAGCTCGGTCAGCGACACCTCGTCGTCGACGACGAGAACGCGGACGGGGCTGCCGTCCGCCCTGAGCAGTTCGGTACGCCCCTGGGGCGAGGTCGTAGTCATGCCGTACAGATTGCTCTGGGGCCGTGAGAGCGAGCTTTCGGCAACCTGTGAATTCCCTGAGAAACGGGGAGGGGCTACCGCCGGGGCTCGGCGACGAACGTGCCGAGGCCGACCTCGGCTCGGACGAGCCCCTTGTCCCGAAGGTGGGCTAGGACCTTGTGCGCCGTGGACGCCGAGATGCCGAACTCGGAGGACAACCTCGCCACCGACGGCACCGGTGCACCCACGGGGTAGTCGCCCTCCGCGATGCGCGCGGCCATGACTGTGGCGACCTTCCGCCAGGCAGGCTGAGCATCCTGGATCTCAGGGACCCGCTCGGGCGGTGGGGTGTCGGCGGGGGAGACGAACGAGCCGAGACCTGGCTCCGTGTAGGTCAGCCCTTCCGCGCGCAGCCCGCCGAGCACCTTGTGCGCGGTCGCGTTGGCGATGCCGAACTCGGCGGTCAACTGGACGACGGACGGCACACGCGTACGCGGTGGGTAGGTGCCGTCCTCGATCCGGCCGCGGATCAATTCGGCCACCTGGCGCCAGCGAGGCTTGTCTGGAGCGAATTCCATCACGAAACCATTATGAGTATGCCGCGCACTCTAGTGCGATTTACGGACTCCCTAGACTCCCTAGCATGCTTAAGAAACCGGCAGTACTGTGACGGAACGCAAGACCCCCGCGACGGGAGCAACCGTCCGGGGGCGTGGCCATCAGCCTCAAAGGAGCTGACGACATGACCGACCTTATCCGCCGCCTCACCGCCTGGGTGAGACTCCTCCTGATCCCCAGCGCCCCGCACCCGGCAACCGCCCCCACCCCTCCACCGCAAGCGAACCCCGAACCAGCCGCCCCCACCCCCCGCAGCCGCTACGGCCTAGACGCCCTGCTCCCCCTCGCCGGTGAGGCAACCCGCCCCGTACGCCCCTACCTCACCGCCCACGAACAGCACAGCCGCCGACGCGAACTGCTCCTCGCCACCCTCGGGTTGGACACCCCCGGCCCTTACTGGATCCACGGCATGGAGGTCGCCCGATGAACGACGACGACGCCGACGACTTCATCAGCCCCGCCCGCCTGCTCCCCTGGCCCGGCCCCGAGGGCAAGCCCTGCTACCTCATCGGCGACGCCACCGGCCCCGTATCCCGCGTCGCCGACGCCATGGAGTCCGTACAGCTCGGCATGGGCGGTGAGCTGCTGACGTACGCGCGCAACATGATCCCCGAAGCCTCCGAGGCCGAAATCCGCTACCTGGCCGAGCGGTTGACGGAGGCGCTCCAGGACGCCCTGCGCGTGGCGGAAAGCCGAGGCAAACGGCTGCGCTGAGCCAGGGCGTTGCAAGAAGGTCCCGTGGCATCCAGCCGCGTACGACCCGCCACGGGACTTTCTTGCAACAGCCGCAGCTACTCCCCCCGCTCGAACCCGTAGCTCCGCTCCACCTTGGCGACATGGACGACGTATTTCTCGTACCACTCGCCCCGCCCCCGCTTCTGCGCCGTGCGGTGCTCCGCGTTGCCGCTCCACTGCTTGATCGCGTCCACGTCACGGAAGTACCCGACCGTTATGCCGAGCCCGCCGGGCGTCCGCGCGGACTCGATCCCGAGGAAGCCCGGCACGGCGGTGACGAGTTCCTCCATGCGATCGGAGGTGTCGGCGTACCCCTCGTCGGCCTCGGTTCTCAGCGAGGTGAACACGACGGCGTAGTAGGGAGGTTCAAAAGGCTGGACGGGCGCGACACGGTGATCACTCATGGTCCACAGACTTGGCCGCCGCCAACCGCCTGTCCACCCTCCGCCCGTCTTCATTGCCGTACGGGCAGAGAGACTTGACCATCCGGTCAGCCAACCGGTCAGCCAAAGGGGTCCAAGGCTCAGAAAAGTCCACCCTGGACCACCGGCACCTCCCGTACGGGCACGGTCGTACGTTCCGCGTCCCGCGCCCCCTCCAGCCGCCAACCCCGCAGCAGCCGACTGTCGAGCACCACGAGCCGCCCGCCGTCGGAGAGATACACATCCGGCCCGGCCACCGCGACGAGATCCCCCCGCACCACGCCCCCGTCGACGAGCTCGGTGACCGCGAAACCACCGCCGAGGCCCGTCAGCCGCTCCACCCCGAACACCTCGCCGTGGTCCACGACGCCGACGCCCTGCTCCCCGAGCGGCAGCCGCTCCAGCGACTCCGGCCACCCGGCGAGCGCGAGGGAGAAGCCGTGCAGCTGCTCCAGTTCGCGGCGCCTCTCGGCCACCCCCGGCAGGGTCGCCCGTACGGCCCGCTTCCGCGCGTACGAGATCCGGTCCGGCACCCCGAGGGCGACCCGCAGCAGCTCCTCGGCCCGGCGCGCGGCCATCAGGGGCCCGCGCCCCAGCCAGGCGAAGGCCACCGCCCCCTGTTCGAGCAGCCGGGCGGCGCCCCGCTCCTCGCGGGTGATCCCCACCTTCACCAGGTCCGCCCCGAACCACGCGAGGTAGACGCGGTAGGTCCGGGGATCGTCGGCGATGGTGTCGGCGGCCACCGAGTGCGCCCGGTCGAGCCGCGCGCACTCCTCGCAGCGGGCCTGCGTCCCCCGCGCGGGCACGGCGGCGGCGACCGGGCAAGGGTTGCCCCGGGCGCCCACGCACTCCCGCCGGCCCGCGGCCCGGAAGCCCACCCGCCGGCCCACGACCAGCGGGCTGACCTCGCCCCGCTCCCACACGAGCCCGGGCCGCTCCGGATCCGCCCAGCTCAACCCCGCACTGCGCCACTCCATGGGGACAGTCTTACGCCCCCCACCGACAAGCGGCTCAGCAGCTCACGTGCTTGCCGGGGGCGGTGTGCAGGACCCGTACAAACTCCCGGTAGAGGCCGACCCGGTGCTTCACCTGCTCGGGCTTGCCGCCGTCGCACTCGGGGCCGTTGAGGCTGCGGATGGTCTCGCCGAAGCCCTTCCGCTGCACCATCGCCTCGTGCCCGGTGACGGTGGCCAAGCCGGTCTGGGTGTTCCAGTACCAAAGGGCGGTCATCCAGGCGACCTTCGGATCGCGCTCCACCAGGGAGGGGTTGTTGAGGAGGTCGATGCCCAGCGCGTCACCGGCCGCCTTGTAGTTGAAGTTCCAGCTCAGCATGATCGCGCCGCGCCCGTAATACGCGGACTCGCCCGCCGGGCAGCCGTAGGGCTGGGTCTTGTCGCAGAAGACCGGATACGTCGACTCGTCCTGGGCCACGACGTAGAAGAGGCCGCCGGTCTCGTGGCTGACGTTGGCCAGGAAGGCGGCGGCCTCCTGGCGCCGCACCGCCTTGCTGCCCGTCCGCGCGAACCCGGGGTACGCACGGGTGGCCTCGACGAGACCGTCGTACGTGAAGAAGGAGTTCCGCTCGGGGAACATCCGCTCGAACTGCGCCTCACTGACGACGAACCGGTCCTTGCCCCGCTCATCGGCGGCAGCGGCGGCTCCCGGCCCGCTCACTCCGGAGCCCACCCCACAGGCCACCGCGAGCGCGACCAGAACAGCGAGCCCTCGTCTTCTCCACACCGCGCCATCACTCCCTGCTGCCTCGAACGTCGCCCATCCCGGGCGGGATTGGTCCGGACCATTGTGCCGAGCATGTCAATGGCGCCCACGAGAACCGGCACCCGGGAACCGGCACCCCTGGAGCTAAAATCCGGACATGGCTCTGACCATGAACGACGTGGACCGCTTCGAGGCCGCACGGCCCCGCCTGGAGGCCATCGCCTACCGCCTCCTGGGCTCGTCGAGCGACGCCGAGGACGCCGTGCAGGACACCTTCCTGCGCTGGCAGGCCGCCGAGGTCGACCGCATCGAGGTCCCCGAGGCCTGGCTGACGAAGGTGCTCACCAACGTGTGCCTCAACCAGCTCACATCGGCCCGCGCCCGGCGCGAGACCTACATCGGCGAATGGCTGCCCGAGCCGCTGCTCGCCGGTGACCCGATGCTCGGCCCCGCCGACACCGCCGAACAGCGCGAATCGCTCTCGTACGCGGTCCTCAGGCTCATGGAGCGCCTCTCGCCCGACGAGCGCGTGGTGTACGTCTTGCGGGAGGCATTCGGCTACCGGCACCGGGAGATCGCCGAGATCCTCGACATCACCGAGTCCGCGGGCCAGCAGCTCTTCCACCGCGCCAAGAAGCGCGTCGCGGAGGGCAAGGCCCGCACCACCGAGATCGACGAGGCCGCGGCCATGCGGATCGTCGAGGAGTTCCTCGCCGCCGCCACCAGCGGCCGGACCGAGCCGCTGGTGGCGCTGCTCACCGCGGACGCCGTCGCGATCGGCGACGGCGGCGGGAAGATCCCGGCCCGCGCCAAGGCGTTCGAAGGTGCCGTCGCGGTCGCGAAGTTCATGCGGGGCCTGTTCAAGCCGAGCCAGGCCAAGCGCGCCTACGTCGGCGGATCCCCCGAGGCCCACGTCACGACCGCCAACGGCGCCCCCGCCATCGTGGCGGTCGTCGACGGCCGGGTCGTCGGCATCATGTGCCTGGAGATCACCGCCGACGGCATCGCGGCATTCCACAACCAGGTCAACCCCGACAAGCTCGAACGCGCGACCCGGCGGTGGGCGGCCACGGACCACGGGGAGCCGGCGCTGCGCGAGGCCTTCTGACCAGGCATGACGGCCACATGACGACCATGTGACCTGGATCACATCACTTTCCTGTCAGGAAACGGCGGGCTGCCCGGTTCAAGGGGCGCAACCCGCTGAAGAGCCGATGAAGAGCTGACAGGAGCCAGACCATGCCGACCACGCAGACCGGGCAGCAGCACCGCATCATCGTCATCGGAGCCGGATACACCGGAGCCATCGCCGCCGGGCGCCTCGCCAAGCGGCTGCACCGCGAGGACGTCGCCATCACCCTCGTCAACACCGAGCCCGACTTCGTCGAGCGCGTCCGCATGCACCAGCTGACGACCGGACAGGACCTCAGGCCCCGGCCCTTCGACGAGATGTTCGCGGGCACCGGCGTCGAGCTGAAGCTCGCGAGGGTCACGGCGGTCGACGCCGACCGCAAGACCGTCGCCGTGACGGCGGTCGATGCCGACACGGAAGAGCCGCGCGAGGAAGAACTGGAGTACGACACCCTCGTCTACGCCCTCGGCAGCGCCTGGAACACCCAAGGCGTCCCCGGAGTCGTCGAGCACGCCCACCAGATCGCGAGCCGCCCCGGAGCGCTCCGGCTGCGCGAGCGCCTGGCCGCTCTCGGCGCCGGAGAGACCGTGGTCGTCGTCGGCGGCGGACTCACCGGCCTTGAGGCAGCGACAGAGATCGCCGAGTCCCGCCCGGACCTCGACGTCGCCCTCGCCGCCCGCGGCACTCTGGGTGACTGGCTCTCGCCCAAGGGCCGCGCCCACGTGCGGAAGGTCTTCCGCAGGCTCGGCATCACCGCGTACGAGCAGGCGGCGGTCGCCGAAGTGCGGGCCGACGGCGTCACCAGCACCGACGGCACCACCATCCCGGCCGCCGTCACCCTGTGGACCACCGGCTTCGCCGTCCACCCCGTCGCACGGGCCACCACCCTGGAAGTCACCGATTCCGGCCAGATCGTGGTCGACCGCACCATGCGCTCGGTGTCGCACCCGGACGTGTACGCGATCGGCGACGCGGCCATGGCGATGGGCCCCGGCGACAAGCCCCTTCGGATGTCGTGCGCCACGGGTACCCCCATGGCGTGGCAGGCCGCCGACAGCATCGCGGCACGCCTGACCGGCGGAAAGACCCCGAAGACCCCGATGCGCTACTTCAACCAGTGCGTCTCGCTGGGTCGCAAGGACGGCCTGATCCAGTACGTCACCGCCGACGACCGCGCGGTCCGGGCGGCCCTGACGGGACGGCTCGCCGCGGCCTACAAGGAAGTGATCTGCAAGGGCGCGGCCTGGGGCGTCGCCAACCCGATGCTGGGGATGCCGAGCCGCCCCCGCCGCGTCGTGCGGGACCGGTCGCAGGCGGACGCGGCCGTCAGGACAGCGGCCTGAGCGGGGCTTATGCCCCGCGCGGATGCCCCCGGACCATCTCCGGGGGCCGCTTGCCCGTGACCCCTCCTTGTCCCCCTCCTTGTCACCGCGGGCCCCCTGGTACAGCTTTCGGCATTGACGTAGTCCGCCCGGGAGATGGCGCGTAATCTGCCCATCACGGACCGTGTCCGCCCCGGCGAGGCGGCCTGCGCGGCATACCGGAGGATGGGGATGAGCAGGGAAGAAAAGATCGCCCGTACTTTCGTGGAACTGGCCGACACTCTGGCGGATGACTTCGACGTGATCGGCTTCGCCGAGCAGCTGGCCTTCCGCTGCCGCGACATTCTCGACATCACGGACGCCGCTGTCCTGCTGGCCTCCCCGGAAGCACCGGCCGCCCCGCGCAGACAGCCCTCCCCGGAGGCCCGGCCGGCCTCCCCGGAAACCCTCCTGTACAGCCCGGCGGCAATCACCTGCGGCACCCTCGGCGACGACTCCGCCAAGGCCTCCGTACTCGACACGGCCCGGCACGAAGGCCCCACCGCCGATGCCTACCGCACCGCCGCCGCCGTCACCCCCGGTCACCTCGGCAGCGCTCCCGCACTCTGGCCCGACTTCACGCTCCGGGCCCGCGCCGCCGGTTACACCTACGCCGGTGCCGTACCCCTGCGGCTGCGCCAGGAGACCCTCGGCAGCCTGCTGTTGCTGCGCACCGGCCACAGCCCGATGCCGGTCGCCGACTTCGCCCTGGCACAGGCGTTCGCCGACGCGGCCGCCATCGGCCTGCTCCACGCCCGCTTCATGCGGGAGGCCGACGCCCTCAACGAACAGCTCCGTGCGGCTCTGCACAGCCGCATCCTCATCGAACAGGCCAAGGGGTACTTCGCCGCCCGCCGCGGCATCTCCCCGGCGGAGGCCTTCGAGGTCCTGCGCCGCTTCGCGCGCCACCACCGCTTGCGACTGGCCGCCGTCGCCCGGGAGGTCATCGCCACGGGAGACCTCCCCCGCACTCCGTCCGCCGACAGAAATCCGGGCCGGGGCACGCCGATCACATAGGCACGAACGCGCAGGGGAGGCAAGATGCACAGCACGGCCGACGCCGCGAGACTCGCCGCCTCCAGGGAGCGTTGCGAGCGGGCGCGCCGCACCGCTGCGGAGGCGGTTGCCCGGGCGATCAGGGCTCGGTCCGAGGCCATCGAGACACGACTTCAGGCGGCGCACGCCCGCGCCCTCCGGGCGAGGTCCTCCTCGCTCCGGCTCGAACTCATCGCGAGTCTGTCCACTCCGCCCGGCGCCCTCCTCTACGGACCACCCGCGCCACCGCCCTCCACCCGGCTGCCCGCCCCACCGGACGACCCGGCGGCTGCCGTACATCTCACCGCTCTGGCCGCCTTCGTGCACTCCCGCCTGGACGAGGAAGCGGCCTCGGCGGACCTGTTCCACGAGACCGGCTGCCGGTCGGCAAGAGCGCCCGGCCTGCCCGGCGCGGCCCACTGCGCCTGCCCCATAGCGAACCGCTTGCTCCGGGATATCGCCATCCGCAGGAGCATCGCCCGCATCAGCGAGGCCACCATCCGCAGGGCCGACCACGCCGCCCCCGAGTGGCCGCGGAACGAGATCAACGCCTTGCAGGACCTCCAGGCCCTCGCCGCGGCCTACGAACTGCACGGGATGTGGCGGGAGGAATGGCGCCCCTGACCCTCCGGGCAGGTGTCCGGCAGGGTGCACGGGCCACGCTCACTCGTTCGACGCGTCCTCGGCGGGGCAACGGGGAGACGAAGCGGACGGCGGCTCCGGGAGGCCGCCGGTCCCTACGACGTGCCGGGCGACGTCGGTGAGCAGGAGGCGGTGGTGGCGGGCGTGGCGGCGCATGGTGGTGAAGGCGTCGTCCAGGGAAACGTTGCGCTGCGCGGCGAAGAAGCCTTTGGCCTGCTCGATGGTGACGCGGCTGTGCAGGGCGGTGCTGAGCTGTTCGTTGAGGGTTTCGCTGTGCCGTACGGAGCGGGCGTGCAGCAGGCCGATGGTGGCCGCGTCGGCGAACGCCTGTGCCAGGGCGAAGTCGTCGGCCGGCAACGGGCTGTCGGTGGCCCGCAGAAGCAGCAGACTGCCGATCGTCTCCTCGCGCAGCCGCAGGGGGACGGCACTGGCGTACGTGTAACCGGCTTCGCGGGCCAGCGGGGTGAAGTCCTGCCAGCCGACGTGCTCGTGGGCGTGGGCGAGATTACCCGGGCTGACGGCGGCGGAGGTCCGGTAGGCGTCCAGGCCCGGGCCTCCGGTCAGCGCGAGCTCAAGCACCTTGCTCAGCGCGGGGCTCGGGTCGCACGGGGCGGGGCTGTACAACTGCGGGCCGGGGTACGCCAGCAGGACCGCCACGTCGGCGACGGCGAAGATGTCGCGGCACCGGACGGTCAACTGGTGCAGGAAGTCGATGACGTCGAACTCGGCGACGAGCGTGTCGGCGAGTTCGACGAAGGTTTCGGCGATCTTTCGTTCTCGGCTCATGCCTTGACTCCTCGGCGCGCGATCACCCTGCGGAGGCACGCGCCTGACGGCGGTTTCACAACGGCAGTTCCCGGAGGATCTCGCGGGCGACTTCGGTCAGCGGGCGGCCCGACGCGAAGGCCCGGGCCCGCAATCGGACCAACGCCTCCTCCATCGGCACCCCGAGCCGGTAGCTGAGCGCACCGGTGGCCTGGTGCACGTCGGCCCGGTGCAGCTCGACGACACCGGCTTCCCCTGCCCCGTCGACGGAGGCCTCCTCGCCCGGTCGCCAGGCCAGGAGCCGGTCGGTGAGCGCGTCGGCCACCCGCAGCCCGTCCGCCGCCTGCCCTGCGGTCAACGGCCCCGGAACCTTGCGGTAGCCGGTCAACGACCCGCACCGCACCGCTCCCGACCGGACGGGCCAGACGAAGACCGCCTCCACGCCCAGAACCCGGGCGGCGGCCACGAACTGCGGCCAGCGTTCGCCCGCGTACGCGCCGAGATCCGGCAGGTGACACGGCTCCTGGTCGAACTCCCTGGCCATCCCGGGGCCCTCCCCCAGCGTGAACTGTGCGTCTTCGAGCCGCGCGCTGACGTCATCGCTGAACCACACCAGCTCCGACCCCCACCGCAGGGACACGGCGATGCCCTCAAGCCCCAGCGCATGCGCACACCGCACCGCCCACACGCGGTGCTCACCCGCCTCGACGGCCCGCTCCAGGCCGACGAGCAGTTCCCTCACAGACACCCCGGCACTCCATCGCTGAGCTCACCCCGGCGGGCGTAACGACTCCGGGAGAGGCGGCCACGTTCCGTGTCCGCAAGGCTACTCGCCACGCATGCCGCGCGACCACGCTTCTCCACAAGGCACAAACACCGAAGGCCCCGCAGATCACTCTGCGGGGCCTTCGACTCACTGTGCACTCGGCAGGATTCGAACCTGCAACCTTCTGATCCGTAGTCAGATGCTCTATCCGTTAAGCTACGAGTGCTTGATTTTTCTTTTGTTTGCCTTCGCTCCCCGGCCTTTCGGCCCGCTCGCGGCGACAGGAAGAACATTACATGACCGCCGCCGCCATGTGAAATCCGTTAGCCGCACCGCTTGCGACCTGCGAAAACACGCCTCCGGAGGCAGGGGACGCGCTGCCGGAACGTCCGAAGCCCCGGTCCAGTGGACCGGGGCTTCGGGATCTTGCAGCGGAGGCGGAGGGATTTGAACCCTCGATGGGATTTAAGTCCCAAACCGCATTAGCAGTGCGGCGCCATAGACCGGACTAGGCGACGCCTCCAGCTTGCACTCCTGCGCGAGCGCGGGGGGTGCGTGCAGATGATGACACAGTCGAGCGGCGTGTCACCAATCGCGGCTCTTACGGTACTAGTCGGGCGGCCCGCAGAGCAAAGCGTCTCGCGCGCCCGCAACGTCACGGCGTCAACGCCGTTAGACGCGGCAGAGCCCGTACGTGTTCGCGTACCCGGCATCCCGCACCCAGTGGAGCCCGCCATGCTGCGCCGTCTCGTCCTCACCGCCGTCGCGTCCGCCGCCGCGTCCGTCGCCGCCCTGTCCGCCGCGCCCGCCGTGGCCCTGTCCCCCGTGCCCGCCGTGCCCGCCGACCTCGGTCCCATCCCTCTGCCGTCGCAGCTGACCGGGGCGAGCCCCGACCGGCTCACGGTGAAGGTCACGGACGCCGGGGAAGGAAACAACGGGACGTACAAGCTGGAATGCCACCCGACGGGCGGCACGCACCCGAGCGCGCAGGAGGCGTGCGAGAAGCTCGACCAGGAGCGGTGGGGCCGCGACCTCTTCGCGCCCACGCCGGCCGACGCGAACTGCACCATGCAGTACGGCGGCCCGGCCACCGCGCGCATCACCGGTACGTGGCACGGCAGGCCCGTGGACGCGACGTACGACCGCAGCAACGGCTGCGAGATCTCCCGCTGGAACAACATGGTCCCCGTACTTCCGGAAGCCGGTGCGTAGAGCGGGTGCATGAGGCCGGTGGCATAGACCCGTCGTGACCAGGGGGTACGGAAGCCTCACATCTTCTGCGTGCGACCTCCCTCTCATCCGGCGTCGCGCTCGCAACCTCTCCCCGTAGACTCCCTTCCGTGACACGCCACGGGCCACGCGGCAAAATGGCCCGGGCGAGTCGGCAAGCAGCAGTAACCAGGGAGGAAGCGTCGTCGTGAGCAGCAGGCCATCCCGAGGCGCTGCTCGCCTCGCAGCCATACTCGACGCGCTCCCGGACGCGCTGGTCCTCGTGAATGCCAACGGGACCGTCGTGAACGCGAACGCGATCGCGCTCGAGGCGTTCGAGACGCCGGGCACCGCCCTCGTGGGGCGCGGGCTCCTCGATCTGTTGCCGGAGTTCGACTCCCGGCTCATTCCCGGATCGATGCGCAGGCCCGATTCCATCGACGAGCGCGGGCGCACGAAGCCGAAGCGGATGGTCGCGCGCCGCACGGACGGCAGCGAGTTCCCCGTCGAGGTCACCAGCTCGCCCCTTGAGGACACCCGGGACGCCTACGACAATTACGGCTATACCGGTGACGAGTTGCTCATGCTCGTCGTACGCGACCTTTCGGGCGCGGTGGACACCGAGGCCGAACTCGCGCGCTCCCAGCGGCAGACCGAGATGATCCTGCGCGCCGCCGCCGAAGGCGTCGTCGGAACGGACACCGAGGGCCGGGTCGTCCTCGTCAACCCGGCCGCCGCGCAGATACTGGGCTTCAGGGCCAGCGATCTCGGCGGGCAGGAACTGCACCACCTGGTGCTCCACTCCCGCGCCGACGGCGAGCCCTTCCCGTACGAGGAGTCCCCGCTCGCGGACACGCTCCGCTCCGGTCGCAAGCACCGGGTGCGCGGGCAGGTCCTGTGGTCCAAGAGCGGCGAACGGGTCGCGGTCGACCTGACGACGGCGCCGGTCCGCGACGGGGACCAGCTCGTCGGCGCGGTCATGACCTTCACCGACCGGCGGCCCTACGACGCGCTGGCCGAGGAGCACCAGGCCGCGATCGAGCAGCACGCGCAGGAGATGCAGGCCGCGACGGAGCGCCGTACGGAAGAGCTGCGGGTCGCGACGGAGAAGCACGCGGCGGAACTCGCCGCCGCCGCCGAGCAGCGCGCCGAGGAGATCGCCGCCGAACAGGAGCGGTACGCGGCGCTCGCCGAGCGCGAGAAGGACCGGTTCGAGGAACTCGTCGAGAGCGAGAAGGCGCGGTACGACGCGCTGGCCGCGCGACACGAGCAGCTGCTCGCCGTCCTCGGCTCGTCCCTGCGGGGCCCGCTCGACGAGCTGCGGCGCGAGCTCTCGGCTCTCGCCGCCGATGACGCCGGGCAGTTGTGGCCCGAGGCGAATCAGGTCCTTCATCACCTTTCGGCCGGATACGCCCGTATCACCACCCTCGTCGACAACGTCCTGGGCTTCCAACTGCTCGACTCTGGTGCGGATCAGCTCTCGCGCGTGAAGGTCATGCTCGACGCCGTCGTCGCGAGCGGCGTGGAGGGCGCGATCGAGCTGATCGGGCCCGGCCGCGCGCAGTTCGCGGTGCACGCGCCGCCGATCGAGATAGAGGTCGATCCGGGGCGGCTCGCCACGGCTCTGGCCCATCTGGTCGCCGACGTGGCGGGCATCGACGCGACGGGCAACGCGCGCGCCGGTGTGGCTCCCGCGGCCGTCGCCGCGGGCGGGTACGTGGACTCGACCGTCGTGGTGGCCGCCGCCCAGCGCGGCGAGGTCGTCCGCATCGAGGTGCGGGGGCCGTACTCCGGGGGAGACCCGGTGCACGAGCCGATCGTCCGCGGCATCGTGCGGGCGCACGGCGGCGTGCTCCAGACCCACGAGGTGCCGGGGATGAGCGGCACCGCGTACGTCCTCGAAGTGCCGATCGGCGCGGGGAGCGGGACGGTCGCTGCCGTGCCCGAGGCCACGGGCGGCTCCGTCGGTTCCGCCGGTTCCGCCGGGGCTGATTCCGGCGGCTCTGTCGGCTCCTCCGTAGTGGTGCCTGCGCAGGCTTCGCCCGCCACGGGCGGCGGTCGGCGCCGGGCCCGGCGGGCCGCGGGGCCCTCGGTGGATTCGTTCCTGGAGAGCCCGGTTCCCGGGGACGCCGCTCCGGAGGGTTCCGGGGACGGCACTCCCGGCGGGGTCGCGACCGGCGGGACCGGGCGGAGGCGCGGTCGGCGTGCGGCGGAGGCTGACGCGGCGCAGGCTTCGGCTGCTGATGTGGCTTCCGCTCCGGCTCCGGGCGCGGAGGCGGCTCCGGGCGGGGTGCCTGCTGCTTCGGAGGCGTCCGTACCGGCCGGGGGCGCACAGGTTTCCGGGGGTACGGGGCGGCGGCGCGGGCGGCCCAGCGCCGCTGAGGCCGCGGGGGCTGTCGGCTCCGTGGTGACCGCGGCCGAGCATGCGGCGGGGTCCGCCGCGCTGGGGGCCACCGTGCCGCCGCAGGGTGTGCCGGTTCCGGCGGGCGGGGTCGCTCCCGCTTCCGGGCAGCGGGCACGGCGTGGCGACGACCAGTTGGCGTTGCCGCCCGCGCTGCCTTCGGGTGGCGGCGGGGCTTCCGGGGTCGGCTCTGCCGTGGCTGTCGCCGGGCCCGGTGCCACTGCCGGGGCTTCCGGTGACGCGGGGGAGGGCTCGCCGAGGCCGACCGGGCGGCGCCGGCGTGCGCTGGCCGCCGCCAAGGAGCGGGCCGCTGCCGAGGAGGCTCCCAGCGGGCGCGTGTTCGCCCTGCCGCCGGCCTCCGCCGACCAGGACGACACGGGTCAGCACGAAGCCGCCCTGCACCACCCCGCCGACGATCACACCCCGCCGCAGCCGCACCCGACTCAGGCACCCACGGGTCGCCGCCGGTCGCGTCCGGCGCCGGAAACCGCCGCGGAGGCTCCTGCGGCTGCGGCTGCTGCCGCCGCCGGTCAGGCTCCCGCTCCCGAGGCTGCTCCCGGGGCTGCCGCTCCCGCGGAGGCTCAGGAGACCCCGGCCGCCGGTGTTCCCTCGCAGGCCACCACGTACGCCGAAGGCACTCCCGCGCGCGGCGTCCACACGCCAGGACGGGGCGTCGCGCTGCCGCCCGAGCGCGGGACCCAGGCAGGGGCCCAGGCAGGGGCCCAGGCCGCCAGGGCCGCGCAGCCGCTGCCCGCCGAGGCCGCGCCCGGTGACCCCAACTCGACGCAGGGGCGCGCGATCAGCGTGCGCACGCTCGGGCAGGGCGTGCCGTTCGGGCAGCAGATCGCCGAGCAGCAGCAGCGTCGGCGGGGGCTCCAGCAGGGCCAGGGCCAGGGTCAAAGCCAGGGCCAGGGTCAGGCTCCCGCCGCCCCGGGCCCGCAGAGTCCGCAGATCCCGGAGGCACCACAGCCTCCGCTTCCGCCCCAGACACCACAGACACCCCAGGCACCTCAGGCGCCCCAGACGCCTCCGGAAGCCCAGCAGGCCCCCCAGACGCCTCCGGCCCAGCAGCCGCAGCAGGCACCGCCTTCCGCGCCCGGGACGGACGCCCCGCAGTCCACGGCGGCCCCGTTGCCGGAGCAGGCACCGGCGCAGCCCGCGGCCCCGTCGCAGTCCCACAGCCTCGGCGGCTCCGTCAGCGGCTCCGGGCGCCGCCGCAGGCTCTCCACTCCCCCTGGCTCAGCGGGGTCCGCAGGGGCCGCGGGCCCCGCAGGCTCCGCTGACTCCGCAGGCAACGACCGCCCCGAGACCGCCGCCCGCCCGCACCCCGCGGCGCAGGCCCAGACGCCGGGTCAGCCGCAGTCCCGTATCGCGTCCTCGTCACAGGGCGCGGGACGCTCGTACGCGATCGGTGCGCCGGACGAGGACGCCGACGAGGGCCCGGAACCGCTGGACGGCCCCGGCGGTGCCGTCGAGGTCGCCAACCGGCCCCAGCCGCAGCCCATGGACGACGAGTTGCCGCCGGAGCCGCTGGACAACCCGCGCCGTCTCCTGGTCTGGCCCGCGCCCGACGTCACCACGCAGCAGGCGCTGAGCGACCGCGGCTACCGTCCCGTGATCGTGAACTCCCGCGAGGAGGTCGACGCCCAGATCGCCGCCTTCCCCGCGGCGCTGTTCGTGGACCCGCTGACCGGACCGATCACGCGTACGGCGTTGCAGTCGCTGCGCACGGCCGCCGTCGCCGCCGAGGTCCCCGTGCTCGTCACGGCGGGACTCGGCCAGGCGACGCGCGAGGCCGCGTACGGCGCCGACCCCGCCGTACTCCTGAAGGCCCTCGCGCCCCGCGACAGCGAGCAGCACCCGCCGCGGGTCCTGCTCATCGAGGAGCACGAGGAGATCGCGCTGGCCCTGACCGCGACGCTGGAACGGCGCGGCATGCAGGTCGCGCGGGCCGAGAGCGACGCGGACGCGGTGACGCTCGCGGCGCAGATGCGGCCGAACCTGGTGGTGATGGACCTGATGCAGGTACGGCGCCGCAGGGCCGGAATCATCGACTGGCTGCGCGCGAACGGCCGGTTGAACCGCACGCCGCTCGTCGTCTACACCGCCGCCGTCGACCAGGCGGAGCTGCCGGGGCTCGCGGCGGGGGAGACGGTGCTTTTCCTCGCGGAGCGCTCGACGAGCGGTGAGGTGCAGGACCGGATCGTGGACCTGCTCGCGAAGATCGGCACGAACTGACCGGCGCGGACTGACCTGCGCGGACTGACCTGCGCGGGGCGGACCCGCAGTATGAAGAAACGCCCGGGCCTCGCGAAAGGCCCGGGCGTCGCAGGATTCCCGTCAGAGCTTCGTGACGTCCAGTTCGCCGTCCGCGTACTGCTTGCGCAGCACCTTCTTGTCGAACTTGCCGACGCTCGTCTTCGGCACGGCCGGGACGATCGCCCAGCGCTCGGGCAGCTGCCACTTGGCGATCGTGCCCGCGAGGAAGTCGCGCAGAGTGGCGTAGTCGAGGGTCGAGTCCTCCTTCAGGACGACCGTCGCGAGCGGGCGTTCGCCCCACTTGTCGTCGGGGACGGCGACGACCGCCGCCTCCGCGACCTCCGGGTGCGACATGATCGCGTTCTCCAGCTCGACGCTGGAGATCCACTCGCCGCCCGACTTGATGACGTCCTTCGCCCGGTCGGTGAGCGTCAGGAATCCGTCGGAGGAGATCACCCCGACGTCACCGGTCTTCAGCCAGCCGTCCGCGCTGAACTTGTCCTCGGGCTTGAGTGCCTCGCCCGCCGCGCCGCCGTAATAGGCGCCCGCGATCCACGGCCCGCGCACCTCAAGCTCGCCCGCCGACTCGCCGTCCCACGGCAGGTGTTCGCCGCCGGGTCCCACCAGGCGCGCCTCGACGCCGGTCGGGAAGCGGCCCTGCGTGAGGCGGTAGGCGAACTCCTCGTCGGTGCCCAGCGCCTTGGCCGGCGGGCGGGCGACCGTGCCCAGCGGGGAGGTCTCCGTCATGCCCCAGGCGTGGCAGACCCGCATGCCCAGCTTGTCGAACGCCTCCATCAGCGAGGGCGGGCAGGCCGAGCCGCCGATGGTGACCTGGCCGAGCGAGCTGACGTCACGCGGCTTCGCGGAGAGTTCGGCGAGCAGGCCCTGCCAGATGGTGGGGACCGCGGCGGCGTGCGTGGGCCGCTCCGTCTCGATCATCTCGGCGAGCGGGGCGGGCTGGAGGAAACGGTCCGGCATCAGCATGTTCACGCCGGCCATGAAGGTCGCGTGCGGCAGGCCCCAGGCGTTGACGTGGAACTGCGGGACGACGACGAGCGTGGTGTCCGCGTCCGTCAGGCCCATGGACTCGCTCATGTTGACCTGCATGGAGTGCAGGTAGATGGAGCGGTGGGAGTAGACGACGCCCTTGGGGTCGCCGGTGGTGCCGGAGGTGTAGCACATGGCGGCGGCCGTGCGCTCGTCGAGCTCGGGCCAGTCGTAGGCCGTGGGCTTGGCGGCGATCAGGTCCTCGTACTCGTGCACCTGCGCCTGGATCCCGGCCAGCGGCGAGCGGTCGCCGGGGCCCGAGACCACCAGGTGCTCGACGGTCGGCAGCTGCGGGAGGAGGGGCGCGAGCAGGGGGATGAGGGAGCCGTTGACGATGATGACGCGGTCGGCCGCGTGGTTCACGATCCAGGCAAGCTGGTCGGCGGGCAGCCGGAGGTTGAGGGTGTGCAGTACGGCGCCCATGCAGGGGACCGCGAAGTAGGCCTCGACGTGTTCGGCGTTGTTCCACATCAACGTCCCCAAAACACTTCCCTCGGTCATTCCGAGTTCATCGCGCAGGGCGTTGGCAAGCTGTGCGGCGCGGTTGCCGATCTCAGCGAACGTACGGCGGTGCGGTTCTTCCTCGCCGGTCCACGTGGTTACGGTCGACCGTCCGTGGATGGTTCGTCCGTGCTCCAGAATCCGGCTGATCAGAAGCGGTACATCCTGCATGGTGCCGTACACAGCATCCTCCCGAGGGTGCCGTCGCCACGTCGCGACAAGTGGGAAGATTCTGCGCACATACCACTTGGTATGTCACTACCTTTCGGTAGCTTTCTTCTTCGGGTCCGGCCACGGGTCCGGCTCCCACAAGGGGTGAACCGTCACGTCGTGGTTCTCGACGCCCGGCCCGCTCCGGGTCACCGCCACCCGCCGAATGATCTTGCGCAACGTCATGTTGCGCTCGGCGACGTTGAACGTCTCCCACTCCTTGACGATGCCAACGACCAGCGGAACGAACTCCGACCGATGGGGAAGCGGCACAACATCCGGGATGCTGTCGAGTAGCTTCTGTGCCTCGGCCCGCTTCTTCCGAATGAGGTCGGCGGCCTCTTCGTACTCCCCTTCTCCGAAGTCGTCCGGGTTCGCCGCGTGCTCGGCGCGGAGCCTCGCGAGTGCCTGGCGCTGCTTGTCGACCTCTGCCTGTGCGCGGGCGCGGGCCGTCATGTTGGCGGCCTGTGCTTCGGCGCGGTCCCTTTCGGGCGTGGCCTTGGTCGCGGGTGCCTTGTCGATGCCCGCCGCGGCCTCCTTCTTCAGCCACTTGAACACTTCCCTTTCGACGTGTTCCCGCTCGACGAGAATCCCCACGCACGCGGTGCCGCCGGACTTGGCTCGCTTGCTGCACCGGTAGGCAAATCCCGTGACGTTGCGGCCCTCCCGCTTGCTGGTGTTCAGGCTGGTTCCCTGTCGGCATCCGGCGCACTTCACCAGGCTGGTGAGTTCGTACATTCCGACGCGGGAGCGTGGCGCGGTTGCTGCGACCTCCTTTCGCCGCTGCCGGTACCTTTCCCAGAGGTCGAACTCGATCAGTTCCTCTTGGGCGCCCTGGATGAACACGTGCTTCTTGCAAGTGCCGTTCGTCTTGCGGCACCGGCATTCGGGATCGTGCACGGTGAGCAGGCCAGCGGGGAATCCACTGTCCATGTAGCGCGACAGGGTTTCGGTGCTCCACATGGTGCCTTGCGTGGTGCGGTGGCCGGCGCGGTTCAGCTTGCCGCACAGGGCGCTGAATCCGGTGCCGTTGACGTAGTCGACGTACAGCTGTGCGCACACGGGCCCGGTGCTCTCGTCCGGCTCGTACCTCTCCTCTTGGAGCTTGCCCGTGCCGGCGTCGTACCGGCGGTGCCAGACGTAGCCCCACCGTTTGCGCCCCTGGGCGGGCAACCTGAGCTTGTACTTTCGGTGGTCGTGCGTCTCTCGCCACTGCTCGCCGGCGCGGTCACTCTCGAACGCCGAGAACTCAAGGATCATGCCCCGCTGAAAGCGACCGATGGCCGTTGTGGCGTCTACCGGCTCGGTCGCCGACTCCAGCTCTCCCCCGGCCTGTTGGAGCCGGGCAAGGTTGATTGCGTTGCCCGTGCGGTCGCGGCCGAATCGCGAGTACCGCCATACGGCGACGCCCCGCGCTTCACCTGCTTCGACGCGCTCAATGCACGTCATGATCTTGCGTTTGAAGTGGCGCCCCGAGACGTCGAGGTCTTCAATCCACCCGATGATTCGGCGCCCGGTCCGGCGGGCCCACTGGGCGATTGCGTCCCGCTGTAGCTCCGGGCTGATCTTCTCTTCTTTCCACGTAGATACGCGGATGTACGCGAGCCACGGCTCGCCGTCCTCATCCATCGGCGAGCCTCGAAAGGTTGCCGGGAGGTCGAGTTGAGTCACTGTGCCTTCCGTTCGGGTTGGCTGTGGTGGTGCGGGCGCAGTGGGATCACGTTGCCCGCGACCTGCTCGGCGCGGTCGTCGCGCTGGCCGCCGGGGGGCGTCCGGGGTACGTCGAGCAGGCCGCGCGCGACGTGATCAAGGGCGCGCATGTATCCGGCCTGGTCTGCGGTTGCGAGGCGTTCGTCGCTGACCTGGTGGGAGTCGTGTACGGCTCGGATGATGAACAGGGGCACGGCTGTGAGGACACAGAAGAGTCCGACCCGCCACAGATGGTCGTTGGTGCCCAGTAGGCCCATGGCGCCCGAGGACAGTCCCACCAGAAGGAGGCTGGTAGCGAGGATGGGCATGTAGCGGCGGGTCACTGTGCCTCCGTGCTGGTTAGTTCTCGGCGATACGGTCCTCGCCGTTCTTGGCTCGCTGCTTTCGCAGGGTCTCGGTAAAGGACACGAACAGCTCGATTCCCTGGGGGTCTGTGATGCCCAGTTCTGCGGCTGCCGCCTCCGGGGTCAACGGGTCTGTGCGGGGGGTCTGTTGGCGGATGGCTTGCAACACGTCGCGGGTGAGGATGCCGGCGGCGACCAGTACCTCGGCGAGTGGGAGTTCGAGGGTGACGGCAAGCGTTTCGAGTACGCGCGTCTCCGGTGCTCCCTGACCCCGCAGCATCCGACTGACGGATGCCTGCCCGATGCCTGAGTCGGCGGCGAAGCGGGTTTGCCCGCCGCCCCTAGGTCGTAGGTCATAGCCGCGGCGTTCGAGCTGATCTCTCAGCCATGCGGCGAATTCTTCGGGCGTGGCCCGGTCGCCGTCGTTCCTGTGGGGGTTCGTTCGTTCCATGGATGGAACCTACCGCGCGTGGACCGTCGATACCACATGATCGTTTGATCGCGTCCGGTACGCACACGAATGACACGGTTCACCCCCCTGAGCTGCGCCGATGCAGTCGAACAGATGACCGATTGTTGCCGCGCATATGCCAGCTGTCAACGAACTTTGGAAGTTCCGATTCCAAATACATATGCCGATCGAACGCCCGTCCGTCGTGCTAACGTTCCATCCATGGATGGAACAAGTCATCCACGGAAGGACGATGCCTGTATGTACGACCGCGCCGCCCTGGTCACTGCCGCCCGAAAGGCGGGTGACCGTACCCCCTCAGACACCGCACGACGGTTGAAGGTTGCACGTAATACGGCATGGCGCCTGTGGAACGGACGCACCGCGCCAAGTGCCGCCGTCGCCGCCGCTGTTGAGCATCACTACGGCGTGTCAACCGGGCAGCTGGTCAAGCGAGCTGCCGCATGAGCGCCCCCACCGTCACCCGCGAGCAGGCGTTCGCCGACGCCCGCCGGGTTCTCGACGCCGCCCGCGCCCGCCGCGACCGCGACCGCGCCGCCGGCCGCCTCGCCCCCGAGATCGAACTGATCTTGCGCCGCCTCGAACGAGAGCAGAAGGGCGCCCAGGCGCCCGCCGTCGAGCACCGCGCCGCCGCCTGAAACGCGCGAGGGCCGCCCGGAAGCGACCCGGACGGCCCTCGCCCCGACCGAACCCCGAGAGGTCCCAATCGTGAACACCGCTCAGCGTACCGCCCGCCCCCGCGCCGCCGAGGCCGTCGAGGGCGCCCGCGCCGCACGCGAACACCTCGCCAACCACCGCACCCGCACGGGCGTGATCGCCCGACAGCTCGACCTCATCGCCCCTGGCACCGCCCGCGTGCGGATCGTCCCCGTGCGCACCGACCGCGACGACGAGCAGCGCGTCGCGATGTGGGTCGCGCTCGACGACGCGCTCGGCCTGCCGCTCAAGGTCGACCGGCCCGCGTGCCGCGCCGCCCTCGGCCTGTTGCGGCGCGCGTTCCCCGCCGCCGACTGGACCCGCCCGCGCGCCTACGACACCGCGACGGGCGGCCTCGCCCTCGACGTGCCGACCCTGCCCGAGGAGCTGCACCAGTGATCCGCCCCCAGCTCACGGCCGACGGCCTTGCCGTCCGCCTGCCGATCGCCGCCCGCGCCGAGCAGCTGCTCGACGACCTCGCCCTCGCGTACGTCGAGGCGCCCGACGACCTCGCGGCCCTGCTCACCGTCCACGGCGAGAACGTCGCCGCCCTCGACCGAGCGATCTACGGGCACGGCGTGCCCGAGTACGAACGGGCGATGCGCGCCGCCGCCGCCGACGGAAGCCGCGAGGCACTGGCCGCCGAGGCCCCGATCGCCGACGACCTCGACGACCTACTCGACCCCGATTCGGCGATCACCCTCGCCGGCCGTATTACCCGCCTCGCCGGCCGCATCCGGCACAGCAAGACCAGGAGCCCGCGCCCGTGACTGTCACCACCCTGCCCACCGCCCACGCCCACACGCACGCCCTCGCCCCGGAGCCGGCGCCTGTCCGTACGCCCGATGTGGTGTACGTGCCCGCCCCCGCGGGCGTCCCGGCCGACGCGCCGCGTGTGTTCGCCGCCATCAACGGTGTGATGCGCGACGCGATGCCCGTCGGGAAGGACCAGCGCAACGAACAGCAGAACTACCAGTTCCGCGGCATCGACGACGTGATGTCGGCCATGGCCGGCCCGATGCGCACGCACGGCGTGTTCATCCTGCCGACGATCACCGAGCACTCCCAGACGCGCGACGGGAAGATGACCCGGACCATGATCACCATGCGGTATCGGGTCTACGGGCCCGCGGGTGACTGCCTGGTCGCCGACGTGCCGGGCGAGGCGTTCGACTACGCCGACAAGAGCACGAACAAGGCCCAGTCCGCCGCCCTCAAGTACCTGTTGTTCACGCTGTTCATGCTGCCTGTGGACGGCCGCAGCATCGACGACGGCGACCGCACCACCCCGGAACCGCCGGCCGAGCACCGCGCCGAGCAGCAGCAGCGCCAGCAGCGCGGGCAGGGGCGCCAGCAGCGCGGGCAGGGCCAGCAGCGCCAGCAGCAGCCGCGCCGCAGCAACCGCGCCGAGGCCGGACCGTGGGAGCAGCAGGCGCCCGCCCAGCAGCAGCAACAGCAGCGCCGTGACTACCTCGCCGAGGCCAAGGCCGCGCCGAACCCGGACGCGTTCGCCAAGGTGCGCGCCGCCGCCGCCAAGGCCGGCGCCCCCGCGGACTACCTCGCCACCCTCGACCAGGTCGCCGCGAAGAAGCGCGAGGCCGCCCAGAAGCCGAAGCAGCAGGCCCCGGCCGGACCGACCCCGCACTCGATATCGGACGCCGTTGGCGCCGAGGGCGCCCTCGGCAACACCCGGCCCGCTGCCGAGCAGCAGGTCGACCAGGAGCAGGCCGCCGCCCTCGGCGAGTTCTACGACGCCGCCCGCTCCGCCGGCGTCACCGACAAGGCCGAGGCTGACCAGCTGTTCAACTCGCGCCACGGTGGCGCCCCCGCCGCGGCGACCGCCGCCCAGCTGCGCGACATGCGCGACGACCTGCTCGACGCCGCGAAGGGAGCTACCGCGTGACCACGCAGACGTTCGCCGACCCGATCGAACAGCACCACTACGACACGATCACCGAGCGCATGGGCGTGAACCGCCTCAAGGCCGAGGCCGAGGCCGCCGCCGGACACGAGCCGCCGCTCGACGACGACCAGGCCCTCGACGCCGAGCCGGCCGAGTCGCTGCGCGACCTCGCCACCGAGGCCGCCGTCTTGAAGCTGCTTTCCGAGCGCGTGGCCGCCGCACAGAAGGACGTGAAGGCGCGCACGCAACGGGCCCTTGACGAGGCCGAGAAGCGCGACGGGACCGAACGCGTCGCCGCCTCGCTCCCGACCGGCGAGCAGGTCGCGACGATCTCACTCCGCAAGGGCGAGACCGGCCCCGTTGTCACCGACGAGGAAGCCCTCGCCCGGTTCATCCGGCAGCAGTGGCCGGCCGAGGAGTGGACCACGACCCGCATCGTGCGCGAGGTCAAGCCGTGGAAACTCGCGGAACTGCTCGCCGAGATGGACGCGGCCGGCGCCGCGAAGCTGGTCGACAAGGTGACGGGCGAAGTCCTCGACGTGCCGGGCGTCATCATCAAGCCGACCCGCGCGAGGACGTACGCGATCACGTGGCGCAAGGGCGGGAAGGACACGACGGCCGAGGCGTGGCGTACGGGCGCCCTCGCGCAGCAGCTCGCCGCCATCACCGCGGGGGGCGAGGGATGACCGCCGCCACCCTCGACCGCGCCGCCGTCCTGCTCGGCCGCCCCGGCGCCGAGCAGGTCCCCGGGCAGCTGGACCACTCCCAGGCGTCGAGCCGGACCGGTTTCCCGCTCCCCGCCCGCCCGTGGAACGGCTTGACCGTCCTCGACGTGTTCTGTTGCCAGGGCGGGGCGTCGATGGGGTACTACCTCGCCGGATACGACGTGGTAGGCGTCGACAAGGAAGACCAGCCCCGGTACCCGTTCCCGTTCATCCAGGGCGACGCAATCGAGTACATCCTCGCCCACGGCCACGAGTACGACCTCATAGCCGGATCGCCGCCGTGCCAGCGGTACACCAACGCCCAGCGCATCCGCGGGAACACGCACCCGGACCTAGTCGGCCCGACCCGCGCCGCCATGGACGCCACCGGCCGCCCGTGGATCATCGAGAACGTCGAGGGCGCGCCCCTGCTCGACACGGTCCTGTTGTGCGGCGCCATGTTCCGGCTACGCACGTACCGACACCGCCTGTTCGAGTCGTCGCTACCCCTTGGCAGCCGGCTGCACCCGCGGCACCTAGCCCCCGTGGCGAAGATGGGCCGCCCCGTCCGGGCGGGCGAGTTCATGCACATCGTCGGCAACTTCACAGGCGCCGACCTCGCCCGCGAAATCATGGCTATGCCGTGGGCGAGCCGTGAGGGTCTGCGCGAGGCGATCCCGCCGGCGTACGCGAAGTTCCTCGGCGACCAGGCCGCCGCCCTCATCCTCGCCGACCGTGCGGAAGTGGCCGCGTGAGCGCCCCGGCCGAGGACCGGCCGCCGAAGGTGTGCGGGCACGGGAACCCCCGGTGCGGAGCCGTTCCCGTCCGGTTCTACCCGTGCGGCCATCGGTGCGAGGAGCACCAGCCGGCGCGCACCCGCCCTTTCTTCCGCCCCACCCCGTGACCGGCCCGGCGGCGAGGACGAGCCACCGAAGCCCCTCGCCGCCGGCGCCCACCCCCCGACAGGAGCACAACCCCCGTGACGTGGTTCAAAGTCGACGACACGTTCTATGGCCACCCGAAGGCCCTCAAGGCCGGTAACGCCGCGGTCGGTCTGTGGGTGCGCGCGGGCGCCTACGCCGCGCAGCACCTCACCGAGGGCGTTATACCGGGCGTCGTCGCCCAGCTGTACGGCACGGCCCCCCAGGCCCGAAAGCTGGTCGCCGCCGGTCTGTGGCACGCCCACGGCCACACGTGCCCCGCCCCGAAGTGCAAGCAGCCGCCCGCGGGCGACTACTACATGCACGACTTCCTGACCTACAACCCGACCCGTGCGCGCGTCGAGGACGACCGCGCCGCCGCCGCCGAGCGCCAGAAGCGGGCCCGCGACAAGGCCGCCGAGCACCGTAAGCACTCCCAGGAGTGGGACGAAAAGCAGCGGAACCAGGAGCGTAATCCGCTCGATCCGTCGGCGAATCGTCCGCGAATCGACGACGATCCGACACCCGAAAATCGCGAACCGTCCGCGAATCAGATCGAGTTTCCCGAAGACATCGCAGGTCAGGACTACGGGTCACACCGTGACGGAGAAGAACAGTCACGGTCCCCCCGTCCCGACCCGGCCCGTCCCGCTGTACCTCCTACGGAGGTACAGCTAGCTAGCTACGACTCGACCCCCGCCGTGCCCGCGAACGTCGTCCCGTTGCGTGACGCGCTCACCGCCGCCGGGATCGTCGTCGAGTGGTCCCTCGAAACGGCCGAGTGGTTCCGCCTTGAGGCAATCGTGAAGCGGACCGCCGTCGCCGCCCTGGTCGAGCACGCCCGCGGGCAGTTCGGCCGCGCTCGTAGCCGCCCCCGCAGCGTCCGGTACTTCCTGCCCGGCTGGACCGCGCTTCCGCCCGTCCCCGACGGCGCCCCGACCTCGCCCGGCGCCGACGTGATCCCCCTCGACGCCGCCCGCCCCGGCCGCGTGGCCCGCGCCGCCGACATGTTCGCCGCCGCCCTCAACCCCCAGGAGAACGCCCGATGATGGTCGAAGAAGTGGCCGCCCTGCTCGCCTACGCCGTGCGCCTCGACCCCCGCCTCGCCCCCACCGACCAGGCCGAGGCCGACGAACGCCTCGACCAGTGGGCCGACCTGCTCGCCGACGTGCCGACGACCGCCCCGCACCCCGACGGCCGCGACTGGCACGCCGGTCACGTCGTCCGCCACCACATCGCGACCAGCCCGTACCGCATCCAGCCGAGCGACGTATCGCGCCCGTGGCACGCCTTCAAGGCCGACGTACTCGGCCGCCACACGGACCCCGTTCCGCCGGTCGACCCGGACGACCACCGGGCCTACCGCGCCGTCCTCGCCGACACCAGGCAGGCCATAGCCACCGGCCAGGCCGCCCCGTCGGTGTACCGCGAGTTGACCGGCGGAAGCACCCGTGACGCACGGGACGAGTTCGCCGCCGCCCGCCTCGCCGCCCTCGGCGTTGAGTACATGCCGCGTGCCGTCGCTGACGCCCTCGCCGACTTCCGCAAGACGCGCGCCGAGCGTGAGCGCCGCGCCGCCGCCAACCTCCCCGACCCGCTCGACGTGACGTGCCCGTACGTGACGTGCCGGGCCCGCCCTGGTCAGCCGTGCCAGCAGGGCGGGAAGCGGCGCACCGACCGCACCATCCCGCACCCGTCCCGCCTCGACCTCGCCACCGCCCAGCACTACGCCCCCAAGGAGCCGGCCGCATGAACCGGAACAAGAAGAACCCCGACCGCGCACCGCACCGCCGCCGCGCCAAGGCGACCGACCGCACGAAGAACACGAACGGGTTTCGGATCACGGGATCGTGGGACGACCGGCCCGACCGGCCCGCGGTGAAGCCGACGAGCGACCGCAAGGCCGCCCGCCGCATCGCGCGCGACATGGCCGACCAGGGCGCGTACGTGGTCGTCGAGGTTCACCGCGGGTACGGCCAGTGGGCGACGTGGTTCGAGGTGAACGGGCCCGCCCGCCTCGCCGCCGAGGCCGAGCAGCGCGCCCACGTCGAGGCGCAGCGCCGCGCCGCCGAGCAGGCCGACGCCGCGCGCCGTACGGCCGCCGAGCAGTCCGAGCGCGACCTCGACGCCCTCGCCCGCATGATGGTGCGCCCGCCGGTCGCCCGCGAGCAGTGCGGTCGGCGCGACGCTCGGCACGTGACCGGTGCGCAGCGATGATGTGCGCCGCCGCCCTCGCCGCTATCCGGGCCGCGGTCGAGGTCGCCCACGGCGACGGCGTGCAGGACGCCGGCGATGTGGCCGAGGTCGTCGCGGACGAACTCACGGCCGTGGGCTGGACGCTCACCCTCGACGAGCCCGAGAACGGCGCCGCGGCGTAGCGCTCACGGTGGGGCGGTATCCGAATGGTCGGCGCCGCCCCACATGCGTTATCTTCCATCCGTGGATGGATTACACCATCCACGGAACGACCTACATCCCGACGGAGGTACGTCCATGGACCGGCCCACCCCGGCCGCACGGTTCGCCGCCAAGGTGAACACCGCGGGCCCCTGGTCACTCCGCCGGGATTGCCCCGGCCCCTGCCATCTGTGGGACGCCGCCGAGAACGAGAAGGGTTACGGCACCTTCTACGTAGCCGGCCGCACCGTCAAAGCCCACCGCTACGCCTACGAGCAGGCCAACGGGCCCATACCCGCCGGCCTTGAGGTCGACCACCGGTGCCGCCGCCGCGCGTGCGTCGCGCCCGCCCACCTCGAAGCCGTCACGCACCGCGTGAACATCCTCCGTTCGACGAACCACGTCGCCGCCCGCGCCGCCGTCACGCACTGCCCGGCCGGCCACGCCTACGACGAGGCGAACACCATCCGCGCGAAGAACCGGACGAGGAAATGCCGGTCGTGCAAGAACGCCGCCGCCCGCGCCGCCCGAGCCCGTGCCCGCGAGGACCGCCTCGCCACCGTCGCGCCCATCCGCCCCCGCACTGCCCCCACCCTCGAAAGGGCCGCCTAGCCATGAGTGGCGAGACCACCATCACGTTTCTTGGCAACGTCGTTGCCGACCCCGAACTCAGGTTCACCCCGTCCGGCGCCGCCGTCGCCAACTTCCGCATGGCCAACACTCCCCGGAAGTTCAACCGCCAGACGAACGAGTGGGAAGACGGCGAGCCCCTGTTCCTCGGCGTGGCCGTGTGGCGCCAGCAGGCCGAGCACGTCGCCGAGTCCATCAAGCGCGGCGACCGCGTGATCGTCGTGGGCCGCCTCACCCAGCGCCAGTACGAAGCCACCGACGGCAGCAAGCGCAGCAGCTACGAGATACAGGCCGACGAGGTCGCGCCGTCGCTGCTCCGCGCAACCGCCGCCGTCACCAAGCAGACCGGCAACGGCCAGCAGGGCCAGCAGCCCGCCCAGCAGGCGTACGGGCAGCAGCAGCGCCAGGGATACGGCCAGCAGCCCCAGGGCGACCCGTGGGCGACTCAGGGACACAACGAGCCCCCGTTCTGACCGCTCCGCGACCGGGCGCGCGTC
>NZ_JBNNJZ010000038.1:0-35646 GCF_050270335.1 Streptomyces sp. NPDC059900 | reverse complement strand
GTTCGCGGGGCGGGCCGCGTTTCGTTCAGGCCGTCGGCACGCGGTCGAGGAACCCGTGGACGGTAAGGATTCGGCCGTCGTCGGCCAGCTTGACGACGTCGAATCCGGCGACGGGAGCGGAGCCGTCCGCGGACGACACGAGCTCCCAGCCGAAGCGCGCGATGTCGTGGTGCCCGTCGACCGTGCCGATCTGGCGGAACTCGAAGCCCGGGAACTGCTCGTGGGCCCCGTTGATCACGGCGGCGACGGACGCGTGCCCCGAGACGTCGGCCAGCGGGTCCGTGTAGCTGCCGTCCTCGGTCCAGGCGGCGGCGACGGCCTTGCCGATGTTGTCGGCGCCCTCGGCGTTCCAGGCCTCGAAGTAGCGGGCGACGGCGGTCTCGTACGCGGCGGTGTCGTGTGCGGTCATGGCGGGTCAGCCTCCCGTGAGGTGGTTGTTTCGTCGTGCCGTGGCGATGACCCAAGACTGCCGAGCGGTCGCGCGGGGGTCGATTACGTCCGGGGTAATGCCGGTCCGCACGCTCCGGACGGTGCGGACGGTCCCGGCGGTCCGGAAGCGATCCCTCGTGTCTTCTCACGCGGGTGCGTCTGTGCTTGCCTTGGGGCTCTTTCGGTCGGGTGGGAGGGAGTTGGCGCATGCGCAAGGCGTGGGTGGGCGGGGTGCTGGCCGCTGTGCTGCTCCTGGGGGCGTGCGGTGACCCCGGCCCGGACGGGGGCACTCCGGCTGCCGCCCCGAAGGCCCCGGCCGCGGACCGCACGCCGGAAGGCGACGACCCCGCCCGGCTACCGTCGAAGTCGCCGTCGCCGACATCGACCACCCGGCAGCGCGTTGCGGAAAAGTCCCGGACAAAAGCCCCGAAGGTCCTGTATCTCGGGGACTCCCTCGCAATGGAGAACCAGAACGTCCTCGGCGACCAGTTACGCGCCGAGGTGGGCGCGCGCTACACCAGCGCGCCCTACTCGGGCACCACCCTCTGCGACTACCTCGACGGCACCGGCAAGGACTCCCTCGTCCCCGACAAGGACAAGGCCGCCGCGCTGGTGCGCGAGCAGCGCCCGGACTTCGTGGTGCTCCAGTTCTGGGGCAACGCGTGGGGCTATACGCCGTGCATGGACGGCATCACGTACGACAAGGCCCGTGCGAAGTACTTCGACCGGTACACCGCCGACGCGAAGGCACTTGCCTCGCAGATCCGCGGCGCCGGTGGGTCGAGCCCGCCGCGCATCGTGTGGGTGCTGCAAGGTCCCGACCCGATCACCCCGGATCGCGTACGGCGCGTCAACGCCATCTACGAAGCGCAGGCGCGGGCCGCGGGCGGCATCGTCGCCGACGCGGGCCGCGCGGTCGCCCCGGCGTCGGGCCGACACACCTGGGTGGAGAAGCTGCCGTGCACGTCGTACGAACGGGAGCACCCCGCGTACTGCACCGATCCTGGCCGCGGGCGTACGGCACTGCACCGCGGCGACGACTATCTGCACTTCTGCCTTGCCCCCACCACGGCCAAGTCCCGCCCCTGCCCGGCTCGTTCGCCGGGCATCCGCCGGATGACCGCCGAGATCACCAAGGCCGTCGCGGAGGCGCCCTAGCGGGCTACCTCAGGGTGCGGGTTGCTGCGGCTTGCACGAACGCGGCGAAGGCGCGGGGGGTGGTGGTGAGGGCGGGGGCTTGGGGGTTCTTGCTGTCGCGGATGGCTATGACGCCGTGGCGGGGGGCTTGGGCGAACTCGATGCAGTCGCCGCCGGTGCTGCCGCTGTACGTTGACTTGCGCCATGCCGCGCCGTCGAGGGGGGCGCATTCGATGCAGTCACCGCCGTTGGTCCCGCTGTGGGACGACTTACGCCACTGTGCGACCGGCAGGTGCCTTGCGGTGCCCATAGCGTTCCTCCATCACATGCGCGATCAGTTTCGCCGAGCCCTCCGAGGGGAGGGCACAGCTCTGCAATCGAGCGTAACCGACCGAACGCTCCCTGATCACTTGCGGGTTGGCCGTCATATGGGCCGAGTCGTAGCTCTCCGCGTAGAAGAGATCCGGGTCGTCCTCGAAGCGCAGGAGATTGAACGCACCCATCATTCCCGTGTGCTGGCCGACCGAATAGGGGAGCACCTGGACTTGCACCCACGGGTGGTCGCGGAACTCCAGCAGACGGGCCAGCTGACCTCGCATGACCTCGCGACTACCGACCTCCTGGTGCAGCACCGCCTCGCCGAGAACCACCCACAAGGCAGGCGGGGCCTCTCGTTCCAGAATGCGCTGCCGCTCCATCCGAGCCGCCACGAACTCCGCAGTCCTGTCCGGTTGGTCTACGCCGAGTAGCGCCCTCGCGTACGCCTCCGTCTGCAAGAGCCCGTACACCACCTGGCACTGATACGTAGAGATGAACGTAGCCCTCGCCTCAAGCTCCGCATACGCCTGGAACCAACTCGGCAGCTGACTCCGCAGAACCAACCCCACCAACCGCGAGAACACCCCGCCAGTCCCCAGCGCCGCGTCCACCCGTTCGGAGAAATCCCTCGTCGGTACCTTCCTCGCCGTTTCGATCTGGCCCACCAGCGACGCCGTGCAGAAAATGCAGCTGCCCAGCTGGCCCTGGTTGAGGCCCGCGGCCTCGCGCAGGCGGCGGAGTTCCGAGCCGTAGTAGTCCAGCGGCGACGCGCTGGGGTCGAGGTCGCGGATGTTGACCATGTGGGGGCCACCCCTTCAACCGGCGCCGTGCGGCGGGCAGTTCATTGGTAGCCCAGCGTAATCAGTTGATTGCGCGACGGTGCGTGAATCGCGTAAATGGCGAGGTACGAGGGGTAACCCGTTCGGCCCAAGCCCGCTCGCGAGGCCCGTACGGCTGTCACACGCTGTGAATTCCGGCGACAGAGAAGAGGCGACGCTCATGAGCAGCAGCGGAGGCAGCGGCAGCGGCACGGGCAAACCGAGCGGCGAGAGCCTGTGGGCGTCCGGCGGCACGATGTTCGCGGGTGTCCTGATGCTGGTCAACGGCATCCTCGGCATCTTCGAGGGCATCGCGGGCATCGCGAAGGACGACGTCTACACACGCATCGGCGACTACGTCTACAAGTTCAACCTCACCACGTGGGGCTGGATCCACCTCATCCTCGGCATCCTCGTCGCGGTGACCGGCTACGGGATCCTCAAGGGCGCGACCTGGGCCAGGGCGTTCGGCGTCGGGCTCGCCTCGCTCGCCGTCGTCGTGAACTTCCTGTGGCTGCCCTACCAGCCGGTCTGGGCGCTGATCTCCATCGCGATCGGCATCTTCGTCATCTGGGCGCTCTGCACGGACCACCCGGACCGGCACAGCCACGGCGTACCGCCGGGCGGCGGTTCGGCGGCCGGGGGCTGGGGTCCCAGGCCCACGTCCAGCGGGCCCGGCCCGTTCGCCGAGGGGCCCAGCGGCACCAATCCCGGCGGTACGGGGCCCACGCCTCCGCCCGCCGCCCACTGACCCTCTGTGGGGTCCATGACGCCGCAGGCCCGCGCGCTCCTGCCGCTCGTCGTGCCCGCCCTGCTCGTGGGGGTGGGGTCCAGCCTGATCCTGCTGCTGCTCAGCTTCATCGCCGAGCGGTTGCAGGATCTGCTGTGGGACGGGCTGCCGGACGCGGTCGGGGTCTCCGGTACATCGGCGGGATGGATCATCGGCGTGCTCACGGCGGCGGGGTTCGTCGTCGGGCTGATCGTGTGGAAGATCCCGGGGCACGCGGGGCCCGATCCCGCGACGCTGGGGCTCGTCGATCCGCCGCTGCCGGTGCGGGTGCTTCCCGGCATCGCGCTCGCCGTCGTCGTGGGCCTCGCGGGCGGCGTCAGCCTCGGCCCGGAGAACCCGATCACGGCGATCAACATCGCCCTCGCGTACGCGCTCGGCATGCGGGCCATGCCGCGTACGCCCGCGAGCGACTGGGTGGCCCTCGCCGCGGCCGGGACGATCGGCGCGCTGTTCGGCACGCCGGTCGCGGCGGCGCTCGTGCTCTCCGAGACCGTCACGGCTCCCGGACCCGATCCGCGGCCCCTGTGGGACCGGCTTTTCGCGCCGCTGGTGGCGGCGGGCGCCGGGGCGCTGACCACCGTCCTCATCGCGCATCCGACGTTCCAGATCGACGTCGAGGCGTACCCGGGGCCGCACTGGGGCGACGTGCTCTCCGCGATGGTCATCAGCACGGGCGCGGCGGCGGTCGGCCTGTGCGCGGTGTACGCGTTCCCGTACCTCCACCGTGTCTTCCGGCAGCTCGGACACCCCGTACTGATGCTGACCGTGGGCGGTCTCGTCCTGGGTGCCCTGGGCGCGCTCGGCGGACATCTCACGCTCTTCAAGGGCCTGGAGGAGATGAAGGAGCTGACCGCGCACGCCGCCGATCACGACGCGGGCAATCTGCTGCTGCTCGCCCTGGTGAAGCTTGTCGCGCTGTGTGTGGCCGCCACCTGCGGTTTCCGGGGCGGGCGGATCTTTCCCGCCGTCTTCGTGGGCGTGGCACTCGGCATGTTCGCGCACGCACTCGTGGACGCGGTGCCGCCCGCGCTCGCGATCACCTGCGCCATCCTCGGGCTGCTGCTCGCCACGACGCGGCAGGGGTGGCTGAGCCTGTTCACGGCGGCGGTCGTGGTGATGGACGTGGGGCTGCTGCCGATGCTGTGCGTGGCGGCGCTGCCGGCCTGGCTGCTGGTCACGGGGCGACCGGAGATGCTGGTCAAGGAGGATGCGCCGCAGCCGGTGGCGTGAGCCTGCCGCCGGGGCGGGTGAGCCTCAGAACGGCGCCGGGCCGCCGTTCGCCGCCACGGCGTCGCGGACCGCTCGTACGAACTCCTCCAGACGCGGGGTGCCTGCCGCGGCCGTGCGCGAGATGAGCGCGACGTCGGCCGACGGGAGGTCGTGCAGGGGTACGAAGACGATGTCGGGCCGCGAGTAGTACTTCTCCACGGACGCGACGACCGGCGACACCCCCTGCCCGGTGGCGACCAGCGTCATCAGCTCCTGGAATCCGGCGACGGCCTGGCCGCGACGGATCGGGAGGCCGCTGGGGGTGCGGGGCGGGACGTGGAAGTCCCACCAGTAGGCGGGCGCGCCGTTGACGACGCCGAAGAAGGTCTCGCCCGCGCACTCTTCGAGGGACACACCGGCTCGACCGGCGAAACGGTGACCGAGGGGTACGGCGAGCATGCGGGGTTCGTTGATGACGACCGGCCCGACGGTGAGGTCCGGCTCCTCCACGGGCAGGCAGGTGAAGAGGACGTCGGCCTCGCCGCTGCGGAGCGCGCCGAGCGGGTCGCCGAACTGCGTCTCGCGCATCCGCACGTCGCAGTGCGGGCAGCGCTCGCGGAACTCCGCCAGGATCGCGGAGGTCAGCGAGCCCGCGCCCGACCCGAGGAAGGCGACGGTCAGTTCTCCGTCGACGCCGCGGGCCATGTCCTTGGCGCGGGCGACGGCGGCTTCCATGCGCACGTGCAGCGGGGCCAGATCGTCGTAGAGCTGGCGGCCGAGGGGGGACATCTCCACTTTGCGGCTCGTGCGCTCGAAGAGAGGGGCGCCGATCTTGCGCTCCAGGCGCTTCACGGTCTGGCTCACGCGGGCCTGGGAGAGGAGGAGGCGTTCGGCAGTGCGGCCGAAGTGGAGTTCTTCGGCGAGCGTGAGGAAGGTTTCGAGCTCTTGCCGTTCCATCGCCCCGTGCCACCCCGTCCGCCTCTGACCTGCATCTATAAGCCTGAGCACGCCAATCGTTTCATGGATCGTCGTTGATCGGGGGTTGGTGGGGGCGGATCTTTGAGGAGTCAGGTCGAGCGGACGTCGTTGCTCGACTCCAGGGCCTCAACTCCGGGGAGATTCCCATGCTTTCGCGTACTCGTACCCACACCCGTACTCGTACTTCTGTCGTTGCTGTGGCTGCGGCGCTCGCCGTGACGGCCGGTATCGCTGTCACGGGGGCTCACGCTTCGGGCTCGGGTTCGGGCTCGGGCTCGGGGTCGCGGTCCGGGGGTTCCTGGGCCGCCGCCTGGGCCGCTTCGCCGCAGCGCGCCAGTACCGGCTTCAAGCCCAACTGGTCGGAGGACGGCTTCTCCGGGCAGACCCTGCGGCAGGTCGTACGCGTTACCGAGGGCGGCGACAGAGCCCGTATCCGGCTGTCCAACGCGTACGGGACCTCGCCGCTGCACATCGCGGGGGCGACCATCGCGCGGACGAAGAAGGGGGCCGCGGTGGAGGAGGGCTCGGTGCGGCGGCTCACCTTCGAGGGGAGACGGTCGGTGTCGATACCGGCGCACGGCCAACTGTCCAGCGATGGGGCGGGGTTGAGGTTGAAGGCCTTCGAGTCGGTGACCGTCACTCTTCATCTGGCGGGTACGACCGGGCCCGCGACCTTCCACGCGCAGTCGTTCGCGACGAGTTACCGGGCGGAGGGGGAGCACACCGGGGATGTGGGGGCGGGGGCGTTCGACGAGACGTCGGAGTCCTGGTACTTCCTGTCGGGGGTGGATGTGACGGGCGAGCGTGCTCGCCGCAACGACGGCATCGTTCTCTTCGGGGACTCCACCACTGACGGTTTCGCTTCTTCCACGGACCTCAACCGCCGGTGGTCCGATGCGCTGGCCGAACGCCTTGCGAAGGCGGGGTCGCCGCGGCCGGTCCTGAACGCCGGGATCGGCGGGAATCTCGTCCTCAATGACTCGGCCTGGTACGGGGAGAGGGGGACGGCGCGGTTCGGGAGGGACGCGTTGGATCTGCCGGGGGTGGGGACCGTCGTTGTCCTTGAGGGGCTGAACGACATCGGGTTCAGCGAGAGCGACACGCCCACGTACAAGCCCGCGCCGGTGGTGAGTGCGGCTGAACTCATCGCGGGGCACCGGAAGTTGATCCGGGCCGCGAAGGCGAAGGGGGTGCGGGTGGTGGGGGCTACCCTGCTGCCGCTCGGGGGGTCCGATCACTACGGGGAGCGGGCGGCGAAGGTGAGCGACGAGTTCAATGAGTGGGTGCGGACTTCCGGGGAGTACGACGCGTTCGTGGACTTTGACCGGGCGCTGGCCGATCCGGCGGACGGGGAGCGGTTTGCTCCTGAGTACGACAGCGGGGATCACCTGCATCCGAATGATGCGGGGTATGCGGCGATGGCCCGTGCGGTGGATCTTGAGCAGCTTTAGCCCCAGCCCCGCCCCTTCCCGAAAACTCGCTCGGCGCGAGGGCCTTGTACGTACCGTCATCACCGGCTCCGCCGAGTTCGTCCTCAAACGCCGGACGGGCTGAGATTTACCCGGCTCGGGGAAATCTCAGCCCCCCTCAGCTCTGCGGAGAAGTGATCGCTCTTGCGGCCACCACCTCCTGGCGGAGGGGTTCCAGGACGCTGTCCTGGGGGCCCGTGGTGGAGAAGGATGTCGAGACCTCCTCCAGGGTTTCGGAACCCCGCAGCCCATCGGAGAGTTCGTGGAGCTGGCGGGCCACCTCGCCCACCTCGGTGAGGGTCGGCTCCGGTGCCCCGTGGCGGATGCGGACCCGCGCGGCGGTGGTCGCGTCGACGATCCGCTCGACGGCGATCACCACCGGCCACCACGCCGCGGCCCTCGCCCCCATCGGAGGCGGTTCGGTCAGGGCTCGTTGGAACTCCGTGCGGATGGTGGAGAGGTCCCGGTACAGGCCGCGTCGCATCCGCGCCCGCTCCGCCACGTCCACCGCCGTGCCGAACGCGCTCTCCACGTACGACGCCGTATCGGCGACCGCATCCGCCAGGCGGTCGCCGATCCGCGTGTGCCAGCTCTCCGGCCACAGCAGGTACCCCGCGACCAGCGAGATCCCGCAGCCGATCAGGCTGTCGACGAGGCGGGGTGCCACCAGGCCGAAGCCCTGGTGGTTCAGGACGTCGGACAGGAGCAGGATCACCGGGGTGATCGCCGCCGTCTGGTAGCCGTAGCCCCGGGGCGTGAGCGCCGGGATCAGGGTGGCGAGGGCCAGCATCACCGGCAGGTCCCACCAGCCGCGCGGCACCTCGGAGAGCACCGCCGCCGCGACGACGAGCCCCGCCGCCGTACCCAGCGCCCGCAGCACCGCACGCGAGAACACCGAGCCGAAGTCGGGCTTGAGCACGAACGTGACGGTGAGCGCCACCCAGTACGAGCGGGGCACCTCGATCAGCGACACCAGGGACTGCGCGATGCCGATGCACAGGGCCAGACGCAGGCCGTAGCGCCAGGACGCGCCGGACAGGATGACGTTGCGGGCGGCTCGGCGTGCTCTCACGCGCAGGGCCGCCGGACGGCCCAGGCGGTCGTCGACGTTCACGACGCCGTGCGGGTCTGAGTCGTTGAGGAGTTCGGCCACGTGCCGCAGGGCGTGGTCCACGGCGTCGGCGGACGGGTCGAGCGGCTCGGGGAGCGCCGGGACGGGGATCGGCTCACGGCCCGGCGCCGCCACCGCCGCCGCCAGGCGCCGCACCTCCGCCGGGAACTCCGGCGGCATCGGAACGCCGCACTGGTGCGCTGCGGGCGCGGCCTCGATGACCGGCGTGATCGCGTTCAACTGGGCGACCAGGCGGACCAGGTCCGGGTTGCGGCCGTGTGCGCGGGTGCGGCGGGCGAGGACGAGGTCGTACGACTGGTTGAGGGAGGCGGTAACGGCGGTGCGCGCCTCGTCGTACCGCTCGGTGCCCGCCGCTTCGAGCAGCGCGGCCACGCTGCGGTAGGTCGCGGCGACGGCCGACCGTTCGGGGATGCCGGAGCGCAGCGGCCAGGCGAGGAGGGCGAGGAGGAGGACGAGCAGGCCGCCGCTCGTCATCAGGACCGGGGCGAGCCACCAGTCCCCCGGCATCGGAAGCCCCGCGCCCACCACGGAGTTGAGCAGCAGGAGCAGCCCTGCGACGGACGCCACGGCGCCGATCGTGGACATCATCCCGGAGACGAGGGCGACCAGCGTGACGACGCCGACCGCGACCCAGCCGTGGCCGAAGACGAGCGAGCCGATGGTGACGCCGATCGCGCCGAAAAGCTGCGGGACGGCGATGTTGAAGATCCGCATGCGGTACGCGTCGGCGGTGTCGCCGATGACTCCGGAGAGCGCGCCCATCGAGGCGAGCGCTCCGTACGCGGGCTGCCCCGCCGCGAGGCCCGCGGCGAGCGGCAGCGTCAGCGCGACGGAGGCGCGGGCCACCGCCGCCCATGGGATCGGGGCCGCCTGCGGTTTGAGCGTTCTGACCAGCCAGGGGGGTGGGGCGAGGGTGCGGGCGCGGGCGCGGGCGTTCGGCGCGCGTGAGGCCGGTGAGTCCGGTGAGCCTGGTGGGCCCGGTGAGCCCGGTGGGGCGGGGGAGTCGCGGCGGCGCATGGGGACATTATTGCTGCCCTTGGTGTTGCTTTGCCCGGTCTGACCTGCGGCTTACCGCTTCGGCGGCTTACCCCTTCGGCCTGTGCAGTGTCAGGTCCACCACCAGGGCCCGGTGGTCCGTGTCGCCGATCTCCAGGAAGCGGGCGTCGCTCGCCGAGAAGTCCGGGGTCGCCAGGACGTGGTCGATCTGGGTGCCGAGGGGGGACATCAGGTCGGCTGGCCAGCTGGTGGTGCGGGCGGATCCCGCGAGGCGGGCGGCGTCGCGTACGCCGCCGGTGTCCAGGATGTCGCGGAACGCCGCGTGGTCCTGGGTCGCGTTGAAGTCGCCCGCGATGATGGTGGAGCGGTTCTCGCGCTTGCCCTCGGCGGCGTAGTCGCGGAGCTCGGCCAGTTCTGCGCGCCAGGTGCCGAGTTGCTTGGGCAGCGGGGGCATGGGGTGGGCGAGCTGTATGCGGATCTGGTGGCCGTCCTTCAGTTCGGCCACCGCGCCGGGCATGCCCAGGGTGCCCGCCAGGCCGCTCGTCTTCTTCAGGGGCAGTTTGCTGACGATCACCGAGCCTTCGGCTCCGCCTGCTTCGCTCGCGGTGCGGTGGGGGTACTCGGAGCGGGGCAGTTCCTCGCGCAGGGTGTCCGAGCAGGTGTAGTCGCACTCCGGGACGAAGAGGAGGTCCGGCTTCTCCTTGCGGACCGCCTTCAGGAGGCCGTGGGTGGCCTGGCCGAACTGGACGTTCGATGCCATGACGCGGACGTCGGCCACCGCGGGGCCCTTGGGGTCGTCCGCCTTTCCGTACGGCTCCAGGAACCAGGCGACTCCGGCGAGGGCGAGGACTGCCCAGACCAGGCCTGTTCGCCAGCGGGCGAGGGCTGCCAGGAGGAGGGCGGCGATGGTCGGGGCGAGGAGGAGGGGGAGGAAGGCGAGGAGTTGGGGCAGGGGGGTGGGGCCGTCGGAGTCGGCTGCGCGGAAGGCGAGGATGGTGGTTGTGCCTGCCAGGAGCAGGGCTGCCAGCCAGGCGGAGGGGCGGTTCCTCGGCCTGCGCCGGCTCTTCGCCTCCGGCTCGGGCCAGTCGTCTTGGGGTGCCGTCCTCGCTGCCGTTGCGCTGTCCAAGGCCGGCCTCTCCGTCTGGTCCTCAGGGTCCGACTGGGGTTCTGCGCGGAATCTTCCCTTAGAGACGGCGGGGGGCTCGGGAGGGTTGCATTTCCCCAACCCCGCCCCTTCCCGAAAACTCGCTCGGCGCGAGGGCCTTGTACGTGCCGCAATCACCGGCTTCGCCGAGTTCGTCCTCAAACGCCGGACGGGCTGAATACCTCCAGCCCGGCCGGGATCATTCAGCCCGTCCGGCGTTTGAGGACGAGCCTGGTGCAGCCGGCGATGGCGGGCACCGAAGCTGCCCGGGCAGATCAATCGGCCCGGGAGGGGCGGTGGTGGAAGCGGCCCAGGAGCCATGCTGCTGCCGCCACCGCCAGGCCCAGCCCCAGGGTGATCCACGCCGCCACGCTCAGTGATGACGTCAGGGCGTCGTAGACCGCCTCCGCGGCCGGGCGGGAGACGTCCTTCGGGAGGTCGTCGAGGGTGAGGCCGCGCCCCACCGCGACGGCCACCGCAAGGACCGCCCCGCCCAGCGCAGCGCCCAGCGCCGTACCGATGACCGCCCTGCGCCGTCGCACCGCCAGGAAGATGCCGGCCACGGCGAGGACGACCGCGGCGATCGGCAGCCAGAGGCCCGCGACCTGGAGCATGTGGAATCCCTTTCCGAAGGGACCGAGGTCCGAGGACTGCATGAGCGTCACTTCGGTGTGCGTGACCGGGATGCGGTCGGCGAACGGCACGCCGTCGTCGGCGAGTTGCTTCTTGACCTGCTGGGTGATCGGCGCGAGGTCGATGGTGACGGCACCGCCGTCCGACTGGTCGGTGAGAGCTTCCTGCACCGCCGCATGCGCCTCGCGGTTCGCCGTGTTCCAGGCCGTCCTGAACGCCGGGGTCCCCGTGAAGGACCGCACCGCGTCCCGTACGAACGACTCGACGGTGCCCTGGAGCGGGCCCACGTCGATCTCCTTCATCGCCGCGTCCGTGACCGCGCCCGCCACCGCGTCCCGTACCGCGGAGTCCGAGGCGAGCGGCGCCATCGTGGCGACGTACCTGTCGGCGTCCTCGATCTCGTACTTCGCCCAGGTGGAGAGCGCACCGAACGGGACGAGGACGCAGGCGAGTACGAGCAGCACGGTGGACAGCGATCGTCTGAGCACGCACCCACGAGAAACCCCGGCCGCGCGGCGCGCGACCGGGGTGCGTGCAGATGGGGCAAGAAGCTCCCGCTTGCGGTTGAAGCTCCTACTTGCGGTTGTAGAGCCGCATCGTCACCGGGCCGAAGACCGCCACGAGCAGCACCGCCCAACCGAGCGCCCACGCCAGGGACGCGTCCGGTGCCGTGCCCGCCATCAGTTCGCGGACCGCGGAAGCGAGATGCGTGATGGGGTTGTTGTTGACGAAGGCCTGGAGCCAGCCCGGCATCGTCTCGGGCTTCACGAAGATGTCGCTGAGGAACGTCAGCGGGAAGATCACCATCATGCTGACGCCCATCACGGACTTCTCGGTGCGCAGGAGGAGACCGAACATCGTCCATACCCAGGAGAAGGCGAACGAGAAGACCAGGAGGAGCAGCACCCCGCCGAGGACGCCGAGGACTCCGCCGTCCGGGCGGAAGCCCAGGATGATGCCGACCGTCAGCATGACCACGGACGCGATCGCGTAGCGCAGGGCGTCGCCCAGGAGATAGCCGACCATCACCGACGGGCGCCAGATCGGCAGCGTGCGGAAGCGGTCGAAGACGCCCTTCTCGATGTCGGTGTTGACCGAGATGCCCGTGTACATCGTGATCATGACGACGGACATCACGAGGATGCCGGGCAGCAGATACTGGATGTACTCGCCCGGAGATCCGGCGAGCGCGCCCCCGAAGAGGTACGTGTACATCAGCACCAGCATGATCGGGAACGCCGTCACGTCGAAGAGCTGTTCCGGCACATGCTTGATCTTGAGCATGGCCCGCCAGCCGAACGTCAGGGACGCGGCGAGGGCGCCGGGGCGCGGAGGCCTTTCACCGGCGATGAGCAGTTCGGCGAGGGATTCGGTGCTGACCGGCGCCAGGTCCCGGGCCTCGGTGGGGGTGGTCGCGGTGCTCATGCCGTTGCCTCTTCCTTCGTCGTCTCCGTTGCGTGACTGGGACTGCCCGTGAGGGCCAGGAACACCTCGTCAAGGCTGGGCTGGCCCAGTGAGAAGTTGTCGACGGTGATCCCCGCCCGGGCCAGTTCGGCCAGGGCGCGCGACGCCTTCTCGGCGGCGTCCTTGTCGTCGCGCTCGCCGTCGCCGACGCGGGCCGTGAGGGCGACCGGGTCGGCTTCGAGCTGGACCTGAGCGTCGAGCGCGACCCGCAGCACCTGCTCTGCGTCCGCCCGCTGCCCGGCGTCCCGGAGCCGCACGTGCACCGAGCCCGCGCCGACCGACGCCTTCAGCTCGCCCTTGGTGCCCTCGGCGATGACCTTGCCGTCGTCGATGACGGCGATGCGGGACGCGAGGTGGTCGGCCTCGTCCAGATACTGCGTGGTCAGCAGGACCGTCGTGCCGTGCGCGACGACCGCGCGCACGATGTCCCAGACCTGATTGCGGCTGCGGGGGTCGAGACCCGTCGTCGGCTCGTCGAGAAAGAGCAGGTCAGGGGTGTTGAGGATGGATGCGGCGATGTCGATGCGGCGGCGCATGCCGCCGGAGTAGTTCTTCACCTGGCGGGCGGCGGCGTCGCTCAGGCCGAAGGCGTCCAGGAGCTGTCCGGCCCGGTCGTACGCCGCTTTCTTGCCGTGGCCGGTGAGGCGGGCCAGGAGCACCAGGTTCTCGGTGCCCGTCAGGTCCTCGTCGACCGAGGCGTACTGCCCGGTCAGGCTGACCCTGCTGCGTACGGCGTCGGCTTCGCGCACGACGTCACGGCCGAAGACGTGGGCGTCGCCGCCGTCCGGGCGCAGCAGGGTGGCGAGCATCTTCACGGTGGTGGTCTTGCCCGCGCCGTTCGGCCCGAGCAGGCCGTAGACCGTGCCGGCCGGGACGGTGAGGTCCACGCCGTCGACGGCGCGGTTGTCCCCGAAGGTCTTCACCAGGCCCGCGGTCTCGATGGCCACGCTGTTCATGTCGTACGCCCTCTCCACGTCAGTGGTTCGCTACGAGGGCAGACCGTCCGCGCGGCGCAAACTCATCGTCCGGTGGAGCGTTCGCCCGAACGGGTGTTTGCTGGATATGAGGAGGAGGGGGACACGGAGGGGACGGAGGGGAAAGAGGAGGTCGATCATGCGGACCACCCCGGCCCGGAGAAACACTCCGGCCGCCCTGGGAACTCTCGCCGCCGCGCTCCTGGCCGCAGGCGCGCTGTCCCTCGGAGGTGCCTCTCCGGCATCCGCCGCGGCGGCACCCACGCACAACGACCACGAGGTCATCTGGGGGACGATCGTCGCCCCCCACGACCTGAAGATCCGCGACGCGCCGTCCACCGGAGCCTCCATCGTCGCGAAGCTGCCCGCGGAGAGCCAGGACCGCGTCGATTGCCAGACGCGCGGCTCCAGCGTCTGGGGCGATACGACCTGGTACTGGCTGGGCGGGGTGCAGGGCTGGGCGAGCGCCGCGTACGTGGACGTCGGCGGGCAGCACGTGCCGAGCTGTGCGTCGTCGGACCCGTGCCAGGAGTACAAGCCGTGCTGGGACACGTGCCAGGGCGGCTACAACCGCTATCACTGACCTGAACCGGACCCGGGCCGGCTGAACCGGACCTGCACCGAACCCCGGGGGCGAGTGTGACTGGAGGAACGTCATGGCTCATGTGGCACCCACCTCATCAGCGGCATTCCCGCACGTGTTCGGCGGCTCCGCCGCCGCCAGGATCGGTACGGCCGCCGTGCTCCTCGGCATCGTCTACGGCCTCTGGGCCGCGGCGATCTCGCGCGACGCGGGCCCCATCACCGGCGGCAACGTCCTGCACGGCTTCATCTGCGCGATCGTCGTCGGCGCGGTCTTCATGGGCCTGCGCATGATCGCGCCGGGGCTGCCGCGCGAGCTGCGCGCCGCCGCCTGGGCCGCCTTCGCCGGGATCGCGTTCGGCTATCTGTACAGCCTGACCGACGCGACCGTCCTGCGGTCCGTGGGCATGGCGCTCGCGGTGACGGCCGGGGTGTTCGCGGCGATGTTCTACCGGTACTACACGAGCGAGAAGTAGCGGGGCAGGAGAGGACGCGGCAGCGCACAGCACTGTGCCCGTCAGCGCGAGCGCGCTGACGGGCACAGTGATTACTGCTTACGGAGGGCCAGAGCCGGGGCTCAGCCGACCTTCTCCATTCTGTCCAGCTTGTCCAGCGCCTTCGCGAGACCGTTGGCCCACAGCTGGTCGACCTTGGCCTTCTCGTTCGCGTCGGGCTGCGAGTTGGTGCAGGAGGTGCCGGGGCCGCCGCCCGACATCAGCTCGCTGCACGGGCCCTCGTAGTGGTCCGGGAGGCCGAGCACGTGACCCGTCTCGTGCGCGGTCACCCGGGTCGAGTCGTACTGCTGGTTCTGCGCGTAGTCCAGGAAGATGTAGCCGCTTCCGTGGCCGTCCGTGCTCGCGTACGAGCCGCGCGAGTCGTTGCCCTCGCGGTACTCGAAGTTCGCGCCGCTGCTGCCCTCCTGGAGCTTCACGTTGGAGACCGCGCTGTTCCAGATGGAGGTGCTGCTGGCTATCTGCTGCGCGAAGGTCGGGGCACCGGAGGCGTCGTACACCACCGTGACCTGCTTCGTGCCCGGGTTGGCGGCGCGCTTCTCGGCGACCGACTTCAGGACAGCGTCGAAGAACGCCTTGTTGGCCGCGGCTTCCTCGCCGGAACCGGCGTAGTTCGCGTAGCCGGCGGTGGTCGACGGCGCGGTGGGGGTCGCGGCCGTCGCGGATGTCGTGCCGAGACCGGCGGCGGCGAGGCCGAGGACGGCCACGGCGGACAGGTAACGCTTGCTCATGTGGGGGGCTCCCTACTCGTTCCGTGAAAGGTGAACGGTTCGGTAACGGGAGTGTCGGGGAGCCCGGGGCGTCTGGGGATGATGGCAAGTGGTGATAGTCCCGAGCTATCACCCTCCGTCCGCCAACCTTTCGCGCTCTCCCCGGCATGCCCAACTCAGGCGGTTCGCGTGGGGTTTGTGAGTCTGGTGCGGCGCCCTCCGCCGCTCTACGCTCACAGCCATGGAGCTCGAGGTGAGGCACCTCCGCGCGCTGTGCGCCATCGCCGACACCGGCAGTCTGCACAAGGCGGCGCGTCAACTCGGCATGAGCCAGCCGTCGTTGACGACCCAGCTGCGCCGCATCGAGCAGGAGATCGGCGGCCAGCTCTTCGCCCGCGAGCGCACCGGCTGCCGTCCGACCCCGCTCGGCCGCATGACCCTCAGCCGCGCCCGACCCCTGGTCAGCGAGATGCGGGCCCTGATCAGCGAGACCAAGGCAGCCGCCGCGCACGCCACCGAGGGCCCGCAGCTGCGCATCGGCTCGACGGCCAGCCGTGCCATACCGGGCTGGCTGCGGCGGCTTCGCGTGCGGCTGCCCGCCGCCACCGAGACCTCGCTCCAGATGGACGTCTCCGCGAACGCGCTGCTGCGCATGGTCGCGGGCGGGCAGCTCGACGTTGCCTTCGTGCACGAGGTGGAGGGCAGTCCGCTGCGGATGCCGGAGGGGCTGCGGTGGCGCGTACTGGTCGACCGGGAGCCGCAGTTCGTCTTCCTGGCCGCCGATCATCCGGCGGCCGGGCAGCCCGTCGTACGTCTCACCGACCTCGCCGCCGACCGGTGGATGGTGGACCCGACGGTGGACGGCGAGTGGGACGGGCTCCTCCGGGTGCTCCGCGCGGCCGGGCTCAACCCGCGCGTCCTGCACGGCGACTACCTCACCGCGGCCTCCCTCGTCGCCACCGGCGAGGTCGTCACGGTCTGCCAGCCGACCTCGCACGCGAGACCCGACATGGTGGTCCGGCCGCTGGACGGCGACCCGCTCGGCGTGCGGCTGCTCGTGGCGGCCCGTACGGAGGGGGAGCTCGACGCGGTCTACGGCGAGCTCGAAGCCTCGTACTGGGAGGCGGCACGGCAGTCGCCCGCGTACGGGGAATGGCTCGAAGGGCGGTCGGCGGCGGCCTGATCCCGGCTGCCGGGCGCCCTCGGTGACCTAGGTCCCGGACAACAGTCCCGGACAACTGGTGACCTTCGGCGGCACGTGCCCTGACCTGCGCTTTTGCCCGTTTTATGGTTCCGCGTGCCGCTATGTGGCCAGTTGTTACGTTCCCTACGGATGACGCACACACAGCGCCCGTAGCTTCATGTCTGTCGCCGCCGCAAAGAGGCACAAAGACGGACAGTTCGACCGACCAGCCACAAGGGATCCGCTATGCGCGCCACCCGCCGTACCTTCCGCAACGCCGCCATCGCCACCGGGGCCATCGCCGCTCTCGCCGTCCCGACGACGGCGGCCTTCGCCGCCGATACCCCGCCGAACCCGCAGGGCCAGGTCACTCCGGACGACCGGACGGATCAGGGTCAGACGGACCAGGACAAGGGCCAGGACAACGGCCAGGGCGACGGCCAGGACCAGACGGATCACACGGATCAGACGAACCAGGACAAGTCCAAGGACGCGGACAACGACGCGAACCCTGACAAGGACACCGACACCGAGACGCCGAAGCCCGGCAGCTGGGAGTCGCTGGGCACCTCGGACCTCGGCAAGGGCTGGACCGCTGACGTCGAGGTGAACGCCTCCGCCCGCACCGCCAAGGCCACGATCTCGCTCGACGGCGTCGCCAAGGGCTCGCTCACCGCGTACGAGAAGTCCGCGAGCACCACCATCGACGGCAACACCTTCACCCTGACCCCGGACGGCAAGGCCACCGCCAAGCTCGTGGACAAGGACAAGGACAAGGACAAAGACAAGGACAAGCCCGTCCCCGGCAGCTGGGTCTCCAAGGGCACCACCGACCTCGGCAAGGGCTGGACCGCGAAGGTCGACGTGAACGGCTCCGCCCGCACCGCCAAGGCCGAGATCCGGCACCACGGCTCGGTCAAGGGCTCCCTGAAGGCGTACATCGACCCGGCGAAGACCAAGATCGACGGCAACACCTTCACGCTCTCCGCCGACGGCGCCATCACGAGGACCGGCGCCAAGCCGACCCCGCCGAAGCCCAAGCCGGAGCCGAAGCCCGACCACAAGCGCGTCCTGGTCCGCCAGTACACGAACCTCGGCGGCAGCGGCTTCGACGCGAAGGTCTACAAGGTCAAGAGCGGCTACGAGGCCGACATGATCGCCAAGGCTCCCGACACCGGCAAGAAGACCGTCTGGGACACCATCAAGCAGTCGGGGAAGAAGCCCGCGTACGGCCGGCACAACGGCGCCCACTTCGTGCTGAACCCGGACGGCACCATGCGGGGCTGGACCGAGGGCAAGAAGCAGCAGAACCACAGCCAGAACCAAACCCAGACCCACACCCGCCCGCAGACCCCGCCGAAGAACGGCACCTCGCAGATCGTCCCGAAGGGCGGCGTCAAGGCAGGCGCCGAGGGCCTGCACCCGGCGGGCGACAGCGCCCCGCTGATGGCGGCCGGCGGCGGCATGGCGGCGCTCGGCGCGGCGGGCCTCGGCTTCGCGATGCACCGCCGCAAGCGGAACGACTGACCTCGCGAGAGCGGCGGTACGACGAGCGATACGGCGATGGGGCACCCCCTGGAGAGGGAGTGCCCCATCGCCGTAACTGCAGATCAGACGCCGATGTCGCAGCCGTCCTTGCGCCAGACGGACACGACCGCAGGCCGGACGATCTTGCCCGCACCGTCGGGCCACGCGCTCGCGGGCTTCTCGACGGACGCGCCGTCGACCTCGCCCGGGTGCTGCACGGAGACGAGCACGCGGCGGTCCTGAACCAGCGGGCCGCAGGTCTCCGCGCCGGTCGGCATGGTCAGGAACTGCTTGAGCTCACCGCGCCGGTCGCCCTTGGTCGCGACGCCGAACAGGCCGTCGTGCGAGCCGAGTTGGTTGCCGTCCGTGGAGATCCACAGGTTGCCGTGCGGGTCGAAGGCGACGTTGTCGGGGCAGGAGACCGGGCTGACCTTGTCCTTCGGGAAGCCCGCGAAGTACGTGGCCGGGTCCTCGGGGTCGCCCGCGACCAGGAAGAGCGACCAGGCGAAGGTCGTCGACTCGGGGCGGTTGTGGCGCTCGGTCAGCTCCAGGATCTGGCCGTGCTTGTTGAGGTTGCGCGGGTTGGCCTCGTCGGCAGCGGCCTTGCCCGCCTTGCCGCGGTCGGAGTTGTTCGTCAGCGCGACATAGACCTTGCCGGTGTGCGGCGAGGGCTCGATGTCCTCGGGGCGGTCCATCTTCGTGGCGCCGACCTTGTCACCGGCCTGGCGCGTGAAGACGTACACCTCCTCGGCGGTCATGCCCTCGACGTGCGAGACGGCGTGGCCCCCCGGGCCCGCGGTGGCGAGCGGGATCCAGACGCCGCTGCCGTCGAACTCGCCGTCCGCCGGGAGCTTGCCGGTGCCGTCGATGTCACCGGCCGGGGAGTCGCCGGTCAGCTTGGCGACGTACAGGGTGCCCTCGTCGAGGAGCGTGAGGTTGTGCGCGTGCGCGGACCGCGACTTCCCCTTGTCGACGCGCTTGCTGCTGACGAACTTGTAGAAGTAGTCGAACTTCTCGTCGTCGCCCATGTAGACCACCGGGCGGCCGTCGCGGGTGAGGCGCGGCTGCGCGGCCTCGTGCTTGAAGCGGCCGAGCGCGGTGCGCTTGCGCGGGGTCGATTCGGGGTCGTACGGGTCGAGTTCGACGACCCAGCCGAAGCGGTTGGCCTCGTTGGGCTCCTTGGCGAGGTCGAAGCGGTCGTCGAACCGCTCCCACTTGCGCTCGGAGGCGGCACCGATGACGCCGTAGCGCTTGAGGCGTGCGGCGGCCGCGGGCTCGGTGACCTTCTCCGCGTTGGCGAAGTACTGGTTGAAGTTCTCCTCGCCGTGCAGGGTCGTGCCCCAGGGGGTGGTGCCGCCGGCGCAGTTGTTGAGGGTGCCGTGGACGGTGGTGCCGCGCGGGTCGGCCTTCGTACGGACGTACTTGCTGCCCGCGGCGGGACCGGTGAGGCGGAACTCGCTGGTGACGGTCAGGCGGCGGTTGAGCTGGTGGCGGCTGACGGCGGTCAGCTTGCCGCTCCTGCGCTCCTCCTCGACGACCACGACGGACAGGCCGTGGGCGGCCCAGGCGATCTCGACCTGCTCGCGGGTGGGGTTCGCGGCGTTGTATCCCTTGAACATCAGGATCTCGTCGGTGTACTCGTGATTGGCGACGAGGACCTGGCGGCCGCGCTCGCGGTGCAGCGGCAGGAGGCTCAGGAAGTCGTTGTTGTAGCCGAACTGGCCTGCCTGTGCCTTAGCGGTCTGCTTGTCCGGGTCGAAGGCGGGGGCGCCGCGCAGGATGGGCTCGCCCCAGCGGATGACGACGTTCTGGGCGTAGCCGTCCGGGATGGTGACGGTGTCGGCGGTGTTGGGCGCGACGGGCGTGAAGCGGAGACCGCGCGCCCCCTTTTTGCTTTTGTGCGACTCCGGTTTCCGGGGCGCGGCTGCCGCCTGCGGGGCGGCCGGGTCCGCGAGCACCGCGCCGCCCGCGGCGGTCGCCACGGTCACGACCGCGGCGGCGCGCATCATCGAGCGGCGGCTGAGCGCGCCCGCTATGACGTCACCGACGTACTCGTTGTCGCTGGTGTTGGGCACCTCGTGGAAACAGGCATCACCACACCGGAACCGGCAGGTCATGGCGGAACGGCCGCCGCTCCCCTGGTGCGAGGTGATGATCGGCAGCAGCTTGGGCACGGTTCCTCCGTCGTGTGGCGTTGCACGGCCTGGCTCGGGCGTGGCTTGATTCCGCCGTGACGCTAGGCGCGGAGGTCGGCAGGGCGACGGCCTGAGAATGAACGGGAGGTGAACCGGGAGCGCACAAAGGGCAGTTGAGCTGCGGGGGTTGTGCGGGCGGCACGCGGGGGCGCGGTGAGGGTGACGGTTGGGCGACCCTCACCAAGATCGCCTATTGCGGCGGCTAACCTTACGTGTCCGCCCTGGCCAGGGGTTATCGGGAATCAACTCACGCGAAGGGGTGCACCCATGGGCATTCTGAGTGTCCTGCGGAACGCGTTCGGACGGTCTTCACGCAAGGGGGAGCGGGCTCCGGAGCCTGAGACAACGGCACCCGAGGCTCCCGAGGCTTCGGAGAGCCCCGAGACCCCGGAGGCTGCGGGGGGCGCGGGGAGCGCGGGGGCCGCGGAGGCTGCCGCTCCGGCCCCGACTGTGCCGGGGCCCTCGTCCGAGCGGGTGCCTCCGGTGGCCGAGCCCAAGCCGACTGTGCCGGGGCCGGCGTCGGAGCCTTCGCCTTCGGCGGTGGATGATCTTGTTGCCGCGGCGTTCGATCGTGACCGGGTGTCGGTGCCGCCCCCTTCGCCGGAGCCGGACCTTTCCTCGCCGGAGCCGGAGCCTGCGGCGCGGGAGCAGGAGGCGGTCGCCCCGGAGCCCGAGCCTGAGCCGGAGGCTGTCGCCCCCGAGCCCGAGCCTGAGCCGGAGGCTGTCGCCCCCGAGCCCGAGGCTGTCGCCCCCGAGCCCGAGGCTGTTGCTGACGCCGCTGGCCCGGAACCGTCAGTTGTGCCCACCCGTCCCGCCGAGCGGGACGATTGCCCACAACAGGACACCCCCGCGGCCCCCGGGCCCGAAGCCGAGCAGGAAGAGGCCCCCGCCGCTGCGGCCCCCGCGGAAGAGACCGTGACGCCGGCGAAGCCTGAAGCAGCGGAGGTGCCCGCGGCCCCGGTGGAGCCGGAAGCGGCGGAGACCGTGGCTCCCGCGGAAGAGACCGTGACCCCGGCGGAACCGGAAGCAGCGGAGGCGCCCGCGGCCCCGGCGGAGCCGGAAGCGGCGGAAGTACCCGTGACCCCGGCGGAGCCCGAAGCTTCCGTCAAGGCGAAGCCCGCTACCTCCGCTGTGAAGGTGAAGAATCGTGCGCCGGGGCTCGTCACCGCCTACAAGGCAGCCGGTGCCGCGTTGGCGGAGCGGGAGCTGACCGGGGTCCGCGCCCCGGTGTACCTCGTGCTCGACCGCTCCGGGTCCATGCGCTCGTACTACAAGGACGGCTCCGCCCAGAGCCTGGGCGAGCAGGTCCTGGCCCTGGCCGCGCACACCGACCCGGAAGCCACCGTGCACGTCGTCTTCTTCTCGACGGAGATCGACGGCACCGGCACCCTCACGCTCCCCGAGCACGAGGGCCGTATCGACGAGCTGCACGCGGCGGCGGGCCGCATGGGCCGCACCAGCTACCACGCGGCGATCGAAGAGGTCGTGTCCCACTACGAGAAGTCGGACCACAAGGGCAGCCCCGCCCTGGTCGTCTTCCAGACGGACGGCCCCCCGGACGCGAAGGGCCCCGCCAACCAGGCCCTCGCGGACGCGGCCGAGCACCCCCTCTTCTTCCAGTTCGTCGCGTTCGGCGAGCACGAGGCGAAGGGCTTCGACTACCTCCGCAAGCTGAAGGCGGAGAACGCCGCCTTCTTCCACGCGGGCCCCACCCCCCGCGAGCTCACGGACGCGGAGCTGTACACGGGCCTCCTCGCGGCCTGGCGCCCGTAACCCCGGGAAAGCAGTGCGGTCCAGGGGGTGGGCCACGGGTCCACCCCCTGGAATCGAGGTGAATCGCTCCCTCCGGGGCCGTTAGGATTTCGACCATGGCGGCCACTGGATCCGAGAAGCAGGGGACGAGCGAAGGCGCAAAGGCGTACTACGTATCGACCCCCATTTACTACGTCAACGACGCTCCTCACCTGGGCCACGCCTACACGACCGTTGCAGGGGACGTGCTCACGCGCTGGCACCGTCAGCGCGGCGAGAAGGTGTGGTACCTCACCGGCACGGACGAGCACGGTCAGAAGATCATGCGCACTGCCGAGGCGAACGACGTCACGCCCCAGGAGTGGTGCGACAAGCTCGTGGACGAGGCCTGGCGGCCTCTCTGGGAGCACCTGAACATCGCGAACGACGACTTCATCCGTACGACGGAGAAGCGCCACACGGACCGCGTGCAGGAGTTCGTCCAGGATCTCCACGAGAAGGGCGAGATCTACAAGGGCGGGTACGAAGGCCCGTACTGCGTGGGCTGCGAGGAGTACAAGCTCCCCGGCGACCTGATCGACGGCGAGGCGGGCAGCGAGTTCGAGGGGCAGAAGCTCTGCCCCATCCACAAGAAGCCGGTGGAGCTCCTCAAGGAGGAGAACTACTTCTTCAAGCTGAGCGAGTACGGCCCGAAGCTCCTCGAGCACTACGCGGCCAACCCGGACTTCATCCAGCCCGAGTCGGCGCGCAACGAAGTCGTGAACTTCGTCAAGCAGGGCCTCCAGGACCTGTCGATCTCCCGCTCGACGTTCGACTGGGGCGTCAAGGTCCCGTGGGACGACAAGCACGTGATCTACGTCTGGGTCGACGCGCTCCTCAACTACGCGACGGCCGTCGGCTATGGAGCGGACGAGGAGAAGTTCAAGACAACTTTCCCCGCCGACGTCCACCTGGTCGGCAAGGACATCCTCCGCTTCCACGCGGTGATCTGGCCCGCGATGCTGATGGCGCAGGGTCTGCCGCTGCCGGGCCGGATCGCGGCGAACGGTTGGCTGATGGTCGGCGGCGAGAAGATGTCGAAGTCGAACCTGACGGGCATCAAGCCGCAGGACCTCACCTCTCACTTCGGTGTCGACGCGTACCGCTGGTACTTCCTGCGTGCCATCGCGTTCGGCCAGGACGGCTCGTTCTCGTGGGAGGACTTCACCGCGCGCTACACCAGCGAGCTGGCGAACGACTACGGAAACCTCGCCTCGCGCGTGGCGGCCATGGTCGGCAAGTACTTCGGCGGCGCGCTCCCCGAGGCGACGGCGGCGGGCGAGGCCGAGCAGGCGGTCCGAGAAGGCCTGGTCAAGGCGGTCGAGACGGCTGACCGGAAGATCGGCGAGGAGCTGGACTTCCAGGCCGGCATCCTGGCGGTCTTCGCCTTCGTCAAGCAGGTCAACGGCTACATCACGGAGCAGGAGCCGTGGAAGGTGGCCAAGGACGAGTCCCCGGAGGGCACGGCCCGCCTGGCGACGATCCTCTACACGGCGGCGGAGTCGCTGCGCGCCGTGGCCGTCCTGCTGAACGCGATCATGCCGGAAACCTCGCAGAAGCTGTGGGACTCCCTCGGCGCCGAGGCCTCGCTCGGCGCGCTCGCCGAGCAGCGGGTCCAGGACGCGGGCACGTGGGGTCAGCTGCCGGTTGGTGCCACTGTGACGAAGGGTGCGGTGCTGTTCCCGCGCCTGGAGGAGCCGAAGCAGTCGTAAGCGGTCGTTAACGGCCGTAAGCGTTCGTTAACGGCCGCACTGGCCGATCTCGAACCGGCCCGACTCGATCCCGAACTACTCTGAAGGGGCCCGCGATTGAACTCGCGGGCCCTTTCCTCTTGCCCAACTTGGCTGAATCATGCGGGTCAAATAGCGATACCGATCACATTCGACCAAAACTCACGCCGTCTTCACAGCTTCATCCGTACGCTTCACTGTATGACCACGACTCCCGACACCCCGGACCGGCCGCGCCCAGCGGCCGAGGTGAACGAGGAGATACGCGCGCTCTGGCTGCGCACCGGCGGATATCTCCGCCCCGAGCAACACCTCGAGTACGAGAAGCTCGTCGCGGAGTGGGCCGAGGCGACGTCCGCTTCGGCGACCCACTCACCGGCCGTCTGAGCCGCCGGGCGGCACCTAGCACCCGTAGGCGAGCGCTTCGGCGTCGCGGTCCTCTGCGGCCTCGTACGACCCGATGAGCCGCGCCATCTGACGACCCACCGCCCGCAGCGGCTCCTCGCTGCGGTTGACCTGAGCGGTCACCTCCGCGCCCTCAAGGGCACTGATCACGGTGGTCGCAAGCTCGCGCGCGTCCGGCGCGTCGAAGCCCGAGCCGAGCAGCTTCTCCTCGACCAGGCGCTCCCAACTCCCCAGCGCGGCGGCGCACACCCGCTGGATCTCCGAGTCCGTGCCCAGCGTCTCCAGGGCCGCGGCGGTGACGGGGCAGCCGTCGGTCCAGCCTGACTCCCGCAGCCCCGCGGCGAGTTCCGCCGTGCACGCCTCGATCGCGGCGCCGGGGTCGTCGACGCTGGTCAGCGCCTCGCGCAGCATCACGGCGAACTCCTCACCGCTGTACGTGATCGCGGCCACCGCGACGGCTTCCTTGCCGCCGGGGAAGAAGTGGTAGACGGAGCCGAGCGTGGCCTCCGCGTCCTTCGCGATCTGCTTGATGCCGGTGCCGACATAGCCCTGGCGCTGAAGCAGCCGGGCGGCGGCGATGACGATGCGGTCGCGGGTGCCGGGCGTCGCGCCTGCGCCGGGGCCCGGGGTCGAGGTCGTCCGATCCATGCGAGCAGCTTACCCCGCGACTAATTAGAGCGTTCGTTCCAGCGGCGTGCTACGTTCTCCCCACGCTCTGGATAGAGCGCTCGTTCTAGTCGTCCGGGAGGACTTCATGAATGCCGGTCCCGTCACCCTCATCGGCCTCGGCCCCATGGGCCACGCGATGGCAACGGCCCTGCTCGACAAGGGCCACCAGGTGACCCTCTGGAACCGCACCGCGTCCCGCGCGGACGACCTGGTGGAGCGCGGGGCGATACTCGCCGCCACCCCCGAGGAGGCGATCGCGGCCAACGAGCTCGTGATCCTGAGCCTCACGGACTACACCGCGATGTACACAATCCTCGAACCCGCGGCAGCGGCTCTTTCCGGCCGGACGATCGTCAACCTCAGCTCGGACACCCCGAAGAAGGCACGCGAGGCGGCGGCCTGGGCCGCCGGGCACGGCGCCACCCACCTCACGGGCGGTGTGCTCGTCCCGCCGTCGGGCATCGGGAAGCCCGGCTCGTCGACGTTCTACAGCGGCCCGCGCCAGGCGTACGAGAAGCACCGCACGACCCTTGAGGTGATTACGGGCGGGACGGACTACCGGGGCGAGGACGCGGGTCTCGCCGCGCTGATGTACCAGCTGAACATGGTCATCTTCTGGACGAGCGTCTCCAGCTACTGGTACGCGGTCGCCCTCGCCAAGGCCAACGGCCTCTCGGCGGCGGACATCCTCCCGTACGCCTCCGAGAACATGACCGGAATGCCGGAGTTCCTGTCCTTCTACGCCTCTCGCATCGACGCGGGCAACCACGAGGGAGACGTGGACCGCCTGGCCATGGGCCTGGCCAGCATGGAACACGTCGTGGACACCCACACGGACTCGGGCGTGGACGCCGCGCTGCCGACCGCGGTGGCCGACCTGTTCCGCCGCGGCATGGACGCGGGCCACGCGGCGGACAGCTTCTCCAGCATCGTGAAGCTGCTGGAGAAGCCCTGATCAGGACCGCGGCTTTGACATGCAGGTAAATGCCTGCATGATGGAGAGGTGAGTACGAGCGAGGGTCCGAGCCCGGTCGACAAGGTCTTCAAGGCCCTGGCCGACCCCACGCGGCGCCATCTCCTGGACCAGTTGCACGGCCGGAACGGCCAGACGCTGGGCGAGCTGTCCGAGCGCGTCGCGATGACGCGCCAGTCGCTCACCCAGCATCTGGACCTGCTCGAAGCCGCGAACCTGGTCAGCACGGTGCGGCGGGGGCGCGAAAAGCTCCACTACCTGAATCCCGTGCCGCTGCACGAGATCCAGGAACGATGGATCGACAAGTTCGAGGACCCGCGTCTACGAGCGCTCAGCACCCTGAAACAACAGGCGGAGGCCGCCATGACCACCACGAAGCCGACGTACGTCTACGTCACCTACATCGAGAGCACCCCCGAGAAGGTCTGGCACGCCCTGACCGACGCGGACCTGACCGCCGCCTACTGGGGCCACGCGAACGTCTCCGACTGGCAGCAGGGCTCGGCCTGGGAGCACCGGCGGACGGACGGCTCGGGCATCGCGGACGTGGTGGGCGAGGTGGTCGAGAGCACGCCGCCCGGCCGCCTGGTGACGACCTGGGCGGACCTGGCCGCGGCCCCCGGCTCCGCCGCCCCCTCGCAGGTCACGTTCGACATCCAGCCGCACGGCGGCATCGTGCGCCTGACGGTGACCCACGAGAACCTCGCGGACGAGGCGGAGCGCGACGCGGCGGCGTCGGGCTGGGCGGCGGTCCTCTCGAACCTCAAGTCCCTCCTGGAGACGGGTTCCCCCCTCCCGCAGGAGCCCTGGCTGGTCCCGAACGACTGAGCCGCTATTCCGTGCCGTCGTGCGTCTCGTCGGGGTCGACGCCCATCGTGATCGACCCGACGACGCCCTTGGCGATGCGGCCCTTGCGGTACTTCAGCTTCAGGAGACCGTCCTGCGTGCCGCCACCGCCGTAGATCGTGTCCTCGTCCAGCGTCGTGCGCTGCGTCGTGCTCGTGGAGTACGGGGCCACTTCGGCCGAGGCGAGGACCGCCGTCTCCGCGAAGAAGAACTGGCCCGTGTGGCAGGCGTGGCCGCCCTCGTAGCCGGCGTCGGTCATCTTGCCGCCCACATGGACCTTGGTGTGGATGTGCACGGCGCGGCCCTGGTACCAGCCGGGGAAGACCGTTTTGAACTCCACGTAGCCGTGCTTGTCGGTGAGCTGTGTGCCCCGCAGGTAGCGCTCGTCGTCCGTGGGCTCCTGGTGGCCACCGCCGCCGCCCGGGCCGCCGGGGTCACCGGAGGGCGGGGTTCCGGTGGGGGTGCCGGTCGGGGTTCCGGTCGGGTTTCCGGTCGGCGGGGTGCCGCCTCCCGGCCCTCCCCCGCTCATCGACTCGTACCCCGAGTAGATCCCCAGCGCGTCGCAGTGCCAGATGTCCACGGCAGCGCGCTTCAGGGGCTTGCAGGTGTCGGCGTCGATCACCTTGAGGCGCAGGGTGAAGGGGATGCCCTCCCTGTCCTCCGTGATGTCCTTGCGGATCTTGTCGGCGTCTATGTAGTACGGGCCCTCGGTCGTCTCGCCGGTCAGGCGGTAACACGTCTCGCCGGGGGAAGCAGTGGCGCCCGTGGCGTCCGTGGCGTCCGTGCCCTCCGCGGACGCGCTCGCCGCCAGTGCGCCGCCCACGCCCACCGCCGCCACCGCGGCGCCCGTCGCGAGCACGACCTTACGGCGCGTCAGGTCCCGTTTGTGCGCGGGTCCTTGGGGTTTCTCCGGTTGCGTATCGCTGTTTTCTGTCATGTCCCGGACGCTAGGCAGCCCGGCTGTCAGGAGCGTGTGCGGAACCTGTGGATGCGCACAGCGAAGGACCCGGAACCAAGTGGTTCCGGGCCCTCGCCTCGGCTGTCCGCGGGACTACTTGTCCGACTCGGCCTTGTTCGACGCGACCGGCTTGCGCAGCTGGATGTTCAGCTCGCGCAGACGGGACTCCTCCAGCTCCGAGGGCGCGCCCATCATCAGGTCCTGCGCGTTGCCGTTCAGCGGGAACGCGATCGTCTCGCGGATGTTCGGCTCGTCCGCGAGCAGCATGACGATGCGGTCGACGCCGGGGGCGATGCCGCCGTGCGGCGGGGCGCCGAGGCGGAAGGCGCGGAGCATGCCCGCGAACTCCCGCTCCACCGTCTCGGCTTCGTAGCCCGCGATGGCGAAGGCCTTGAGCATGACCTCGGGCTCGTGGTTACGGATGGCGCCGGAGGACAGCTCGATGCCGTTGCAGACGATGTCGTACTGCCAGGCGAGGATGTCCAGCGGGTCCTTCTCCTCCAGGTCCTTCATGCCGCCCTGGGGCATGGAGAAGGGGTTGTGGGAGAAGTCGATCTTGCCGGTGTCCTCGTCCTTCTCGTACATCGGGAAGTCGACGATCCAGCAGAAGCGGAAGACGCCCTCTTCGAAGTGGCCCGCGCGCTTGGCCGCCTCGACGCGCACCGCGCTCATGATCTTGGAGACCTCGTCGAACTCGCCCGCGCCGAAGAACACCGCGTGGCCGGGGGCCAGCGAGAGGCGCTTGGTGAGCTCCTCGACGTTCGCCTCGGTCAGGAACTTGGCGATCGGGCCGGTCAGCGAGCCGTCCTCGGCGACGCGCACCCAGGCCAGGCCCTTGGCGCCCTGCTCGACGGCGTAGTCACCGAGGCCGTCGAAGAACTTGCGGGACTGCGAGGCCGTGTCCGGAACCGGCAGGGCACGCACGTGCTTGCCCGCGAACGCCTTGAACTCGGAGTCGGCGAAGATGTCCGTGATGTCGGTCAGTTCGAGCTTCGCGCGCAGGTCGGGCTTGTCGTTGCCGTACTTCAGCATCGACTCGCGGAACGGGATGCGCGGGAAGGGCGAGGTGACCTCGCGGCCGTTGCCGTACTCCGTGAAGATCTCCGTCATGAGCTTCTCGATGGGCTGGAAGACGTCTTCCTGCTCCACGAAGCTCATCTCGACGTCGAGCTGGTAGAACTCGCCCGGCGAGCGGTCCGCGCGCGCGTCCTCGTCGCGGAAGCACGGCGCGATCTGGAAGTAGCGGTCGAAGCCCGAGATCATCAGCAGCTGCTTGAACTGCTGCGGGGCCTGCGGCAGGGCGTAGAACTTGCCGGGGTTCAGGCGGGAGGGCACGACGAAGTCGCGGGCGCCCTCGGGGGAGGTCGCGGCGAGGATCGGCGTCGCCATCTCGTTGAAGCCGAGGGCCACCATCTTCGAGCGGATCGAGGCGATGACGGACGAGCGCAGCATGATGTTGCGGTGCATGCGCTCGCGGCGCAGGTCCAGGAAGCGGTACTCCAGGCGCCGCTCTTCGTTGACGCCGTCGTCCGCGTTGATCGTGAAGGGGATCTGCTGGGCGGCGCCGAGCACCTCGACCTCGGCGGCCTCGATCTCGATCTCACCGGTGGGCAGCTCGGGGTTCACGTTCTCCGCGCCGCGCGAGACGACCTTGCCGTCGATACGGACGACCGTCTCCTTGGAGAGCTTGTCGAGCGTCTCGGCGGCGGCCGTGCCGGGGCGGGCCACCAGCTGCGTGATGCCGTAGTGATCGCGCAGATCGATGAAGAGGATGCCGCCCAGGTCTCGGCGATTGTGCAGCCAGCCGCTCAGCCGGACGTCGGAGCCGACGTCAGAGGCGCGGAGCTCGCCGCAGGTGTGGGACCTGTACCGATGCATCTTCGTTCATCCAGTCTTCGCGAATAGGGGAGAGAGCAGACAGGGCACAAGGCTACCGTCCGGGCGGAGATCGCTTTCCGGATTACTCCGCGCTCACTCTCCGCACACCGCCGGGGCTGCTCCCCGCACCTCCGGGGCAGCTCTCCGTACCTCCGGGGCAGCTCCCCGCCACCCCCGGCGGTGGCGACTTGTCCACCGATCTTCCTAAAGTGGGTCAATGCGCACCGACGATCCCCTGCAACCGGCGGGGGACGAGCCCCTGCCTCCCGTACGGGACGTCCTCGCCGCCATCGCGACCGGCCTGTGGCGCTGGGACAACGCGGCCGGCACCGTCACGCTCGACGCCGAGGCGGCCCGGCTCCTCGGGCTCCCCCCGCGCGCCCAGTCCCTCACCGAGGCGGGCGTGCGCTCCCGCTTCCACCCCGTCGACTGGAACGAGATCGACGGCATCGTGCAGCTGGCCGTCGCCGAGGGCACCCTGGCCGAGGCCCGCCTGCGGATCATGAACGACCGGGGCCAGGTCATCCGCATCGTGCGCAGCCGCTCCAAACCGATCGTCGACGAGGCCAGGCAGTCGTACGAGCTCATCGGCACCCTCCAGGAGGTCAGCGAGCCCCCGCCGGGTGCCGCGGCGCGCTCTCCGGTCACCGGTGACTGGCGGCGCTCCCGCGAGGCGTTCCTCCTGGACGCGGGGCGCGCGCTTGCCGAGGCGCGGTCGACCGAGGAGGTGCTCCGGGTGGCCAGCGGGCTGTCCATGCCGGGGTTCTCGCCGGACGGGCTCGGTGTCTTCGGGGTCGAGGGCGACCGGCTCAAGATCATCGGGCATTACGGGCACCAGCCGGGCGACGACGTGCCCTTCTCGGCGATGCCCCTGGACACGGACTATCCGGCCGCCGAGGTGGTGCGCACGGGCCGCGCGGTCTATCTCTCCTCGCCGGAGGAGTACCACCGCCGCTTCCCCGCCACCTGGCCGCTGGCCCAGCCCTTCGACCGGCAGTCGTGGGCGTTCCTGCCGCTGACCGTCGCCGGGCGCACGATGGGCGCCTGGCTGGCGGCCTTCGCCTACCCCGTCTCGTTCACGCCGGACGAGCGCTCCGTCCTGACGACGGTGGCCCGGATGCTGGCCCAGGCGCTTTCGCGGGCCGGGGTCGCCGAGTCGGAGCGGGAGCTCACGGAGGGGCTCCAGCGCTCGATGCTGCCGCTGCTCGGGCCGCGCATCCCGGGGATGACCGTGGCCGCGCGGTATGTGCCGACCGGCGGCGGGCTCCAGGTGGGCGGCGACTGGTACGACATGATTCCGCTGCCCAGCGGCCGCATCGCGTTTGTCATCGGCGACGTCCAGGGGCACGACGTACGGGCGGCGGGCCTGATGGGGCAGCTGCGGATCGCCCTGCGCGCCTACGCCTCCGAGGGCCACCGCCCGGACGCCGTGCTCTCCCGGGCGACGCGCTTCCTGGCCGGGATCTCGGACGGCATCACGATCGGCTCCGACGGCGACGACCACGGCGGCAACGGCTCCGACCCGCGCTTCGCGACCTGCCTGTACGTGGAGGCGGACCCGGCCACCGGCGTCCTGGAGATCGCCCGGGCGGGCCATCCGGAGCCCGCGATACGGATGAGCGACGGAACGATCCTCCTGCGTCCCACCGCGGGCGGCCTGCCGCTCGGCATCGACCCGGACGCGGACTACCCCACGACCCGCCTGGTCCTTGAGGCCGGCGAGACGATGCTGGTGTGCACCGACGGCCTCATCGAGACCGGCGGCCACGACCTGGACAGCGGATGGAAGCGGATCCGCACGATCCTGGAGGAGCACGGCGGCGGCGACGGCGACGAGGACCTCGAAGCGCTCGCCGACACCCTCGTGCAGGCCGTGCACGGGCCCTCGTCGCACTACACGACAGGACCGCTCGTGGACCGCCGCGAGGACGACATAGCGGTCCTGCTCCTGCGCAGGTCAGGCCACCCCGCCCACCGCACTCCAGCCCGCCGCACGGTCCTGACGGTCGCGCAGGCCGAGCCGGAGCGCATCGCGGGGGCTCGGCGGCACGTGCGGGAGCTGCTGCACGACTGGGCGGTCGCCGACCAGGTCGACTCGGCGGTCCTGATGGTCTCCGAGATGATCACGAACGTACTCGTGCACACGGACGGCGATGCCCTGCTCGTCGCCGAGGTCATCGGGGAGCCGGGCTCGCGCAGGCTCCGGGCCGAGGTTTCGGACGGCAGCGACGACCTGCCGCACAAGCGCCACCCCGGTGAACTGGCGTCGTCCGGGCGTGGCCTCGTCCTGATGGAGCTGCTCGCCGACGAGTGGGGCGTGGAGCCCAGGGGCGAGGGCAAGAGCATCTGGTTCGAGCTCTACGAGGGTGCCGTGGGACCCGACCCGGACAAGCCCTCCGGATAGCGCTCCCGCAGCTCCGAGATCACCCCGAACACGGCGGCGGTCACCGGCACGGCCAGGAGCATCCCGAGGATTCCCGCCACGGACGCCCCGGCGGCGATCGCCAGCATGACGACCGCCGGGTGCATCTGGACGGTCCGCGACTGGATCACGGGCTGGAGCACGTGCCCTTCGAGGACCTGCACGGCGAGTACGACGCCCAGCGCCCACAGCGCGATGACGAACCCGCGGTCGGCCAGGGCGACGAGGACGGCGACGGCGCCGGAGATGAAAGCACCCAGATAGGGGATGTAGGCGCCGATGAACACGAGCGCGCCCAGACCCCACGCCCCCGGCACCCCCAGGATCAGCAGCCCGACGGTGATGCAGACGGCGTCGATCAGGGCGATGAACGTGGTCCCGCGCATAAAGCCCTCGACGGCCTCGAAGGCGCGGCGGCCCATGGCCTCGACGATGTCGGCGGTGCCGCGCGGGGCGAGCGAGCGCATGGAGCTCATGGCGCGGTCGGAGTCGCGCAGGAAGAAGAAGACGAGCAGCAGGGCGAGTACGGCCATGGCGGTCATCTCGCCGACGACACTGAGCCCGCTGAGCACTCCGGAGGCGGCGGATCCGCCGAACTTGCCGAGCAGTTCCTTGGCGTTGGACGCCATGTCGTCCAGGGATGTGCCGGCCGCGCCGAAGTGGTCGGAGAGGTCGGTCGCGGCCTGCTTCAGGGAGGCGATGATCTGGTCGCCGGTGTCCATCAGGGCCCGGACCACGATGTACACCGCGCCGCCGACGACCGCGACGACGGCCGCGCAGGTGAGCCCCGCGGCCAGCGAGCGCTGCACCTTCATCTTCACGAGCCATCGGTAGACGGGCCCCAGGAGCGCCGTGCCCAGGAGGGCGAGCAGCACCGGTGTGGCGGCCGCCTTGAAGGTGACGAAGAGCCAGATCGCCACGGCGGCCACGCCGGCGACGAGCAGGAGGACCACGCACCAGGCGGCGGTACGGCGGGCGGGCTCGGGCAGAAGGGTGCTCACCCCTCCTACCCGAGCACGGGCTCACCGGCCCCGCACGTTATGTACGGCTGCCTGCCCGCTCCTCCGCGGACTACATGCCGTGGACCGCCGGAACCGTGCCGAGCAGACCCTTCTGGAAGTCCTCGAAGGCCTGCTGGAGCTCGGCCTGACTGTTCATCACGAACGGGCCGTAGTGCGCCATCGGCTCGCGGATGGGCTGCCCGCCGAGCAGCACGACCTCCAGGTCGGGGGTGTGCCCGTCCTGCTTCTCGTCCGCGCGGACGGTCAGCGAGGAGCCCGCGCCGAAGACCGCGGTCTGGCCCATGCGGACCGGGCGGCGCTCGGTGCCGACCGTGCCGCGCCCGGCGAGGACGTACGCGAGGCCGTTGAAGTCCTCGCGCCAGGGCAGCGTGACCTCGGCGCCGGGGCGGACCGTCGCGTGGATCATCGTGATCGGCGTGTGGGTGACGCCGGGGCCCTGGTGTCCGTCCAGCTCACCGGCGATGACGCGCAGGAGCGCGCCGCCGTCGGGGGAGGTGAGCAGCTGGACGTTTCCGCCGCGGATGTCCTGGTAGCGGGGGTCCATCATCTTGTCCCGCGCGGGCAGGTTCACCCACAGCTGGAGGCCGTGGAACAGACCGCCCGACTGGACGAGGGACTCCGGGGGCGCCTCGATGTGCAGGAGGCCGCTGCCGGCGGTCATCCACTGGGTGTCGCCGTTCTGGATGGTGCCGCCGCCACCGTTCGAGTCCTGGTGCACGAAGGTGCCGTCGATCAGATACGTGACGGTCTCGAAGCCGCGGTGCGGGTGCCAGGGCGTCCCCTTCGGCTCTCCCGCTCCATAGTCCACCTCACCCATCTGGTCCATCATGATGAACGGGTCGAGGTACTTGTAGTTGATCCCGGCGAACGCCCGGCGCACCGGGAAGCCCTCGCCCTCGAAGCCGCTCGGCGCGGTCGTCACGCGGAGCACGGGGCGGGCCACGGCATCGGCGGACGCGGCCACACGGGGCAGGGTCAGCGGGTTCTCGACGGTCACAGCGGGCATGTCGGTGCCTCCTTCTCGTACGCTCAGTTTAGTTGAACGTAGAACTTCTTGCCACCGGGAACGCGAGACGCCCGGAGGTAATTCCCTCCGGGCGTCGTCACTGGCCTCTCTGGGCGATGCGTCAGCCGTACATCCTGCGCATCGCGAAGTCGACCATCTGCTCGACGGCCTTGGCGTCGAAGACCATGCGGTGCTCGCCCTCCATGTCGAGAACGAAGCCGTAACCGGTGGGGAGGAGGTCGATGACCTCGGCGCCCGTGATCACGAAGTACTTGGACTCCTTGCCCGCGTACCGGCGCAGTTCCTTGAGCGACGTGAACATCGGGATCACGGGCTGCTGGGTGTTGTGCAGGGCGAGGAAGCCGGGGTTGTCGCCGCGCGGGCAGTAGACCTTCGAGGTGGCGAAGGCCTGCTGGAAGTCCTCTGCGGACATCGAGCCCGTGGTGAAGGCGCGCACCGCGTCCGCGAGGGACGGGGGCGACGGCTCGGGGTATAGCGGGGGCTGCTGGGCGTACCCGCCCTGACCGCCCGGCATCTGCTGAGGCGGCGGCTGCGGCGGTGCGTAATGCTGCCCGGCGCCCGCGTGCTGGTCGTAGCCGTACATGGGGGCAAGCGTACCGAGGCCGGACGGGGCGCTGCTCACACTTGGGCGATCAGGGGTTGCTTCTTATTACCGGCGGGTAGCATTATCGGTAGCTACTAACAGGTACGTGGTTTTTTCCAGCCCTCCCGAATCAAACGGAGCCGTCGCCATGGGGCACTACAAGTCGAATCTCCGCGACATCGAGTTCAACCTCTTCGAGGTTCTCGGCCGCGACCAGCTGTACGGCACCGGCCCGTTCGCGGAGATGGACGTCGACACCGCCAAGAGCATCCTCGAAGAGCTGCGCCGCCTCGCCGAGAACGAACTGGCCGAGTCCTTCGAGGACGCCGACCGCAACCCGCCGGTCTTCGACCCGGCCACCAACACCGCTCCCGTACCGGCGTCCTTCAAGAAGAGCTACCAGGCTTTCATGGACTCCGAGTACTGGCGCCTGGGCCTGCCCGAGGGCATCGGCGGCACGACCGCGCCCCGCTCCCTGATCTGGGGTTACGCGGAGCTGCTGCTCGGCGCCAACCCGGCCGTGTGGATGTACTCCTCCGGTCCGGCGTTCGCGGGCATCCTGCACGACGAGGGCAACGAGGCGCAGAAGAAGATCGCCGCGATCGCCGTCGAGAAGCAGTGGGGCTCGACGATGGTCCTGACCGAGCCGGACGCCGGTTCGGACGTCGGCGCGGGCCGCACGAAGGCGACTCTGCAGGAGGACGGCTCCTGGCACATCGAGGGCGTGAAGCGCTTCATCACGTCCGGTGAGCACGACATGTCGGAGAACATCCTCCACTACGTCCTCGCCCGCCCCGAGGGCCACGGCCCCGGCACGAAGGGCCTCTCGCTCTTCCTCGTCCCGAAGTACGAGTTCGACTGGGAGACCGGCGAGCTGGGCGAGCGCAACGGCGTGTACGCGACGAACGTCGAGCACAAGATGGGCCTCAAGGCGTCCAACACGTGCGAGATGACGTTCGGCGACCGGCACCCCGCCAAGGGCTGGCTGATCGGCGACAAGCACGACGGCATCCGCCAGATGTTCATGATCATCGAGTTCGCCCGCATGATGGTCGGCACGAAGGCCATCGCGACGCTCTCGACGGGTTACCTCAACGCCCTGGAGTACGCCAAGGAGCGTGTGCAGGGTCCGGACCTCGCCC